>JACKFF010000008.1 GCA_020632595.1 Nitrospiraceae bacterium
AGTTAGCCAAACGGATGGATATTTGAGGTGAAAAGAAATATCAGAAATGTAACACTTCCCTTAGAGAACTGTTTCAGTGTAGCCCAAGCTCAATACCCACAGGAATGATGAAACGATGTCTCGCAGGCACGATTGTAATCGCTTTACACTTCTCAGCGATTTCGGCAAGGCTGAGTGCGCCAAGGAAACTGTCAAGCAAGCGCCGCCAAGCCGAGCAGTCCCCAATGTAATCGAAAGCCAGATCGATGGAGATTTCGAGAGTTGGGAAGGAGAGACGATCGTTACGCTGATAAACGGACAGATCTGGCAGCAGACGGAATACTGGTATCATTATCACTATAGCTTCATGCCATCTGTCCTAATCCACAATCAGGGTGGGTCTTATAAGATGAAAGTTGAAGGCATAGATAAGGCCGTTGGAGTCGTACAACTTAGGTAAGCCCGATCCGTTAGGTGATAGATCAAATGACTATGAACTAACACACCAAGCCAAAAAGCTTACCGAATACCCCATTCTGTTATATGGATTGGTAGTTGAGGTCCTTCCTGTCCACTTTTTGAGCAAAAATGGAATTCGCCGTTTGCTCCGTGCCTTTGGTTCAGCGCCTGCCAGCCACTTTTTTCATGGTGTGGTATACATTTGTTTACGACGCCTGCTGTCCGACCAGGTGGGCGGCCGCTCTTCTTTCCCGACGGGCCTTGTTTGAGCGGAGCGAGTTGGACTGCCCTCCCGTATCTCGCGGCCGTCCTATCTGATGAGGTCGGACTGGGCGTCAATGGTTTTGGGTCCTTTTCCCGAAAGAAAAGGACCTCGCCTGCCGGGGCGAGACCCGGCAACATTGAAAAGCGCTTGGATATAATAATTGGGGACACAAGAGCATGGGCTTCCACCGTTCAAGGGGTCATACGGATTAAGGACAGGATGGATTCCCGATAAAAAATCTCGGGATGACGGGAAAAATTCATGCAGGCTTTGGAGATGTCCAGGAAGAAGGATATTCTTTGTGACCTTACAATACCGAGGATTTATTGTTGAAAGGGGAAGCTATTGGTCGCGGTTGACCATGTAGCAGGCGGTGATGGAGAGGGATCGTTTGGCCATGCAGGCGGGGAACGGTTCAAGGTCAAGGGCCGCGGCTTCTACGTATTCCCGAGCTCGAGCAGTGGAATAGGATAGAGACCCTTGTTTCTGCATTAATTGGATGATTTTCGTGACGTCCTCATCCTCTATGGCATGTGCCAAGATCTTTTCGGTGATCCATTGGTTGTCTTGAGGGGAGCAAGTCTGGAGAAGGTGTAGTAGGGGAATGGTAATCATGCCCTGGCGAATATCCTGACCAAGGGCTTTGCCGAGCTTTGCACGGTCTGCGGAATAATCCAAGCGATCGTCAGCCAATTGGAATGCCATTCCAAGATGGTAGCCAAACCGATAGAGCGCGGCTTGTTCTTCTATCGAGGCACCTCCTACGATCGCCCCGACCTTACAGGAGGCAGCGACCAGGGCAGCTGTTTTATATTCAACAATTTTAAGATAGGCGGCCTCAGACAGGTGCGGTTGACTGTTGGCGCAGAGTTGAAGGACCTCCCCTTCTGCCATCTTTCGGCACGCATCTGCCAGGGCTTCGTTGATGCTATGGTTATGAAAGGTGGCAATCAGAGCCATGGCCTGGGAATATAAATAATCCCCTACTAGAATACTGGCTTGATTGCCCCAGATTTTTCTCGCAGTGGGTTGTCCACGTCTCAGATCGGCTTCGTCTAACACATCGTCATGTAGTAATGTGGCGGTATGGATAAATTCTACGAGACTGCCCAGCAACAAAAAATCTTTTTGAAGAAATCCACAAAGTCGGGCGCAGAGAATCAGGAGCAGGGGGCGAATGCGTTTCCCTCCGCTGGCAAAGATGTGCCCGGCGACGGTATTGATGAGTGGGGCATGCGATTCAAGGTGTGTGGTAATCTGGCTTTCAACCTCATTGAGGTCCGGCCGAAAGGCTTCCCACACATCCTCCATGGATTCCAGGTCTCTAAGGGCTGGTTCCTGATGCATGGCGGCGATACTAGGGGCTCGTCTGTGGATTGTCAAGCTGAACCACAGCTTGGAAATCAATCAGCATTTATTTGAAAACCCTCATATATGTTATGGAAATATTGCGTTGTTGAAAATAGATCGTCTTGACAGATTTTTTGACCATCCATTAATCTTGTCGTTTACAACTTTGATTTAGACTTCCCTTTTCTTCCGTCGCTCTCCGGGACCACACAACGACACCATGGCCCATAGAGACTCTATTAAGGGGTAGCGTGCCTTAATCTCCTTTTTAATGATGGCCAACAATATTTTTTTAGGTGAAACGTGAAACAGGTGATTAATCAACCAGTGTGGAATCTCCCGGGATTGCCTTCAGTTCAAGGCCTTTACCATCCAGGAAATGAGCATGATGGCTGTGGAATCGGGTTTGTGGCCCATATAAAGGGGCAAAAATCACATGACATTATAGAAAAGGCCCTGGAGGTCAACAAAAATCTCACGCATCGGGGAGCACAAGGATGTGACCCATGTACCGGTGATGGAGCAGGAATTCTCTCTCAGATACCCCACGAGTTTTTTCATCGGGTTGCCGCAGAAACCGGTGTCGATCTTCCCGAAGCCGGGGCCTATGGGGTCGGTATGGTATTTTTGCCGCAGGATGCAAGGACCAGGCAACAGTGCGAAGCCATCTTTGAAGCGATCGTACGTGAAGAGGGGCAACATTTTTTAGGGTGGCGGGATGTGCCGGCCAAAGAGGATCAAATCGGGGATCAAGCCCGCAAAACGATGCCCGCTATTCGACAGTTTTTTATAGCACGTGAATTACTGAATCCCATGCAGTTTGAACGCAAGCTGTATGTCATTCGTAAACGAATAACCCGTGCCATCCGCGAATCAGCTCTCCCCGGGAAGGAATGGGTCTATATATCCAGTTTGTCCGGAAACACGATTGTCTATAAGGGGATGCTGTTGCCGGAGCAAGTTGCACTGTTTTATCCCGATCTTGCGGATCCCACATTTACGTCGGCCTTGGCCCTGGTACATTCTCGCTTTAGTACAAACACGTTTCCGACCTGGGCCTTGGCTCATCCCTACCGCTACTCCGTCCATAATGGCGAAATTAATACTTTGAAGGGGAATGTCAATTGGATGCGGGCCCGACAAGGGAGGCTTGCCTCGGAACTGTTCGGGGATGATCTCAAAAAATTATTTCCCATCATTGATAATTCCGCGCAAAGTGATTCGGCCTGTTTGGATAACGCCATAGAATTTTTGGTAATGGCCGGCCGGTCCTTGCCTCATGCCATGATGATGCTGATTCCTGAACCATGGGTGGGGAATCCGCAAATGGATTTTGACCGGCGAGGGTTTTATGAATATCACGCGGCGGTGATGGAACCGTGGGATGGACCGGCTGCTGTGTGCTTTACCGATGGAAAGCTCGTGGGTGCCACCTTGGATCGGAATGGTCTGCGTCCCTGTCGCTATCAAATCACCAAGGATGATGTTGTGGTGCTGGGTTCAGAGGCGGGCGTGCTGCCGGCTGATCCTAAGACCATTCGTATGAAGGGACGTCTGCAACCGGGTCGCATGTTTGTCGTGGATACCGTCCAAGGACGTATTCTTGACGACGAGGAAATTAAAGCCGATATCACCAAACGTAAGCCCTATCGACAATGGTTAACGCAATATCGGGTTTCCTTAGATGAACTGCCTGAGCCACTCAATGTGCCGCAACCCGATCACCCGACGCTGCGCCAACGTCAGCAAGCCTTCGGGTTCACCGTGGAAGAGTTGAAAATGGTGTTGATCCCCATGGCCGTCACGGGGGAAGAGCCCATTTCTTCAATGGGAACGGATACTCCATTAGCTGTGTTGTCCGAACGGCCGCAACTTCTTTTTAAATATTTCAAACAATTGTTTGCGCAAGTGACGAATCCTCCTATCGACCCGATCCGTGAGCATCTGGTGATGTCTCTTGTCACCAACATCGGGCCCAAACCGAATGTCATTGCGGAGATTCCAGAGGCATGCCGAAGGATCAAATTGCAGCAACCGATCCTCAGCAATGTCGATCTGCAAAAAATTCGCATGATTGGGGACCCTCACTTTAAAAGTAAGACACTGTCATTGCTTTTTAAAGTTGCTGAAGGACCTGAAGGCATGGCGGCCGCTCTTGATCAATTATGCCAGGAAGCCTCAAAAGCCATAAGGGATGGCGAAAAGTTTCTCATTTTGAGCGATCGAGGTGTCAATGCCGAGTGGGCACCCATTCCAAGTCTATTAGGTGTTTCGGCTGTGCATCATCATCTGGTTCGAGAAGAAACCCGAACGGAGGTCGGGCTGATTCTGGAAACAGGTGAACCGCGTGATGTGCATCATTTCGCCTGTCTGATCGGTTATGGTGCCGGGGCCATCAATCCTTATTTGGTATTTGAGTCCCTCGTGGATATGGAACGGGAAGGGTATTTTCCTGAAAGCGTGGATGCGGCCACGGCCGAATCCAAGTTCATTAAGGCTGTCAATAAAGGATTGCTCAAGATATTCTCGAAGATGGGGATTTCCACAGTCCAGTCCTATTGTGGAGCTCAAATTTTTGAGGCCATTGGCCTGAATAGGAAGCTGATTGATCGGTTCTTTACCGGAACGGCTTCACGGATCGAAGGAATTGGTCTCAGTGAGGTGGGGGAAGAGACTTTGCGCCGACATGCGATGGCTTATCGTCCGGTCCCCATGCGGCAACTAGACTTTGGTGGAGAAATTCATTACCGGATTCAGGGAGAGCACCATAATTGGAATCCTGAAACCATTTACAAACTTCAGCATGCCTCGCGTGCGAATGATGCCAAAGCCTATGCGGATTTTTCAGACCTGGTGAATAAAGAGGATCAACGGCGCTCGAATCTTCGCGGACTGTTTGAGTTTAACTGGTCGGCCGAACCGGTCCCTCTTGAAGACGTGGAGCCCGCCAGCGAAATTGTAAAGCGGTTTACCACCGGTGCCATGTCGTTTGGGGCAATCAGTAAAGAAGCGCATGAGACATTGGCCATTGCCATGAATCGCATAGGCGCTAAAAGCAATACCGGGGAAGGTGGTGAGGATCCGGAACGATTTGCACCTTTGCCGAACGGCGATTCCAAAAATTCTTATATTAAGCAAGTGGCATCGGGTCGTTTTGGAGTGACCGCGCATTACCTGGTGAATGCTAAGGAGTTGCAAATTAAAATGGCCCAGGGTGCCAAGCCAGGCGAAGGCGGTCAATTGCCGGGACATAAAGTCGATGAAATTATTGCCAAACTTCGCTATTCCACGCCGGGAGTGCAACTGATCTCTCCACCCCCTCATCATGACATATATTCTATCGAAGATCTGAAACAACTCATTTTCGACCTCAAAAATTCCAACCCTGAAGCCGCGATTTCCGTGAAACTCGTGGCCGAAGTCGGAGTTGGAACGGTAGCGGCAGGGGTGGCAAAAGCGCATGCCGATAAGGTTCTCATAAGTGGAGATTCCGGAGGAACGGGAGCGTCTCCGCTATCGTCTATTAAGTACGCAGGAGTTCCCTGGGAATTAGGCCTGGCGGAAACCCATCAGACGCTCGTGCTCAATAACCTGCGTGGACGAATTCGAGTGGAAACCGACGGCCAACTAAAAACTGGCCGTGATGTGGTCATTGCAACCCTTCTGGGAGCTGAAGAGTTTGGTTTTTCCACAGCCCCCCTCATTGTTGAGGGATGCATCATGATGAGGAAATGTCATCTCAATACCTGTCCGGTGGGAGTGGCCACCCAGGATGGAGAGTTACGAAAACAATTTACGGGAAAACCAGAGCATGTTGTGAACTTTTTTATGTTTGTGGCAGAAGAGATCCGTTCCCTGATGGCAAAGCTCGGATTCAGGACTATGCGCGAGATGATCGGACGGGTGGATAAGCTTAAAGTGCAAAAAGCTGTGGATCATTGGAAAGCCAAAGGGCTGGATTTATCACCATTATTGGTGAAGCCGAATGTCGATCCTGAAGTGGCCACCTTCTGTGTGCAACCACAGGATCACGGTCTGAAAGGAATTTTGGATAATCAGTTGGTGGAATTGTGTCAATCTGCCATTGACCGGGGCGAATCTGTTTCGTTAGATCTGCCTATTCGAAATGTGAACCGGACCACCGGTACTGTTCTGTCAAGCCACATTGCACGTCGGTACGGGCCGGAAGGTCTTCCTCCCGACACGATTCGAATTAAATTTACCGGATCGGCCGGACAATCCTTTGGAGCTTTTTTGTCGAAGGGGATTACGCTGACTTTGGAAGGTGAATCGAATGACTATTTGGGAAAGGGTCTCTCTGGAGGGAAAATTATTGTAGTTCCTCCGAAAGGAGTGACGTATTTGCCGGAAGACACGATTCTGATCGGGAACACGTCTTTATATGGGGCGACTGGTGGTGAAGGGTATTTTTATGGCATTGCGGGAGAACGGTTTGCTGTTCGGAATAGTGGGGCACGGGCTGTCATCGATGGGACCGGCGACCATGGGTGTGAATATATGACCGGGGGGGTGGTGGTGGTTCTGGGGAAGACAGGACGAAATTTTGCCGCTGGGATGTCCGGAGGGGACGCTTATGTCTTGGATGAGGATGGACAATTCCCTGCACGTTGCAATATGGGCATGGTGGAATTAGAACCTGTCGTGTCATCAGAAGATCAACAGACCCTTCGTGCCATGATTGAGGCCCATTTTCGCTACACCAAAAGTGTCAATGCCAGGCGGGTTCTGGAATCGTGGGATATGATGTTGCCGAAATTTGTCAAAGTCATGCCGAGTGATTACAAACGAGTGCTGCAGGAACGGAAAACGGCTTTGGCCAAAGAGCATGCTCAACGGAAACGTGAGGCGGTGAGCCGTGGGTGATCCTCGTGGGTTTTTAAAATATAAACGGGAAGGACCCCAACGACGGCCGGTTGCGCAGCGGGTTCTCGATTGGAAGGAATTGTATGACCCATTTCCCGAGGAAAAGTTAAAAGTTCAAGGGGCCCGCTGTATGGACTGTGGGGTGCCATTTTGCCAAAGTCCCGCTGGCTGTCCTGTTGAGAATTTGATCCCGGAATGGAATGATCTCGTGCATCGAGGACGATGGAAAGACGCCCTCAAAGCGCTTCATGCGACCAATAACTTTCCTGAGTTCACCGGTCGCCTATGTCCGGCTCCATGTGAATCGGCGTGTGTGTTAGGCATTAATAGTGATCCGGTCTCCATTCGTGTCATTGAATGGAATATTATTGATAAAGGATTCGAGGAAGGTTGGGTCGAACCGGTCTTTCCGGCGGGCTCTTCCGGGAAGCGCGTTGCGATTGTCGGGTCGGGTCCGGCAGGATTGGCGGCGGCACAACAATTAGCCAGGGCGGGTCATGAAGTGACAGTTTTGGAGAAGGCTGATCGGATTGGAGGCTTGCTTCGCTATGGTATCCCGGACTTCAAAATGGAGAAGTGGGTCTTGGACCGTCGATTAGAGCAAATGCGAAAAGAGGGGGTGACGTTTCAGACTGGCGTGTGTGTGGGTGTGGACGCCACCGTTCAGGACCTCCGTCATGATTATGATGCAGTGCTACTTGCAATGGGAGCTGAGCAACCAAGAGAATTGCCCGTTCCAGGAAGAGACCTTAAAGGCGTTCATCTTGCTATGGACTATCTGACCCAGCAGAATAAGCGAGTGGCCGGGGATACCGTTCCTGAAGAGCACATATCGGCTCAAGGCAAACGAGTGGTCATTATTGGTGGTGGTGATACCGGTTCAGATTGTCTGGGAACGGCTCATCGTCAAGGGTGTCTGGAAGCCCATCAATTCGAGTTGTTGCCCCAACCGCCACCGACTCGGGCTGAGTCGACACCATGGCCCTTATGGCCGATGCAATTACGAACGTCTCATGCCCACGAGGAAGGGTGTGATCGTGAATGGAGTATTGCTACCACAAAATTTTCAGGGGAAAACGGACATCTGACTGGTTTACATGCGACCCGTGTGAATTTTGAGAATGGGAAGGTGGTTCCTGTGTCGGGGTCCGAGATCAAGATGGATGTTGACCTGGTGTTGTTGGCGATGGGGTTTGTCGGGCCGGTGAAGAACGGCCTATTGGATTCTTTTGGGCTTCAATATGATCCCCGAGGGAATGTCGCCGTTGATGAACACTTCATGACAAGTGTGGATGGGGTGTTTGCCACCGGAGACACGAAGCGGGGTGCGTCCCTGATTGTCTGGGCAATTGCAGAAGGGAGAAAGTCTGCGGCCGGCATTCACCGGTATCTCCAAGCCGGACAATCCTTCCGAGCGTCCTAATTTTATTCCCTTCCTGGTTTGCGCCTTCTTCTGCCCTTAGAAGGCTCTTTGTACTGTAAGTGGTGGGTGTAAGTGGTCCCACACCGACAATAAAGAAAAAGTCGTGAACAATGGCAACCCCGGTGCGTTCGCCACGCGGCTGTGATCGCACCTCCTTCCCATACCTCCTTGTTTTTGTATTTTCGAACTTGCCCGACGGGCATTTTTTTAATGTCACACCGGGAATTTAATCCTTCCTAGCTTCTTAGGTCTCGGAAATGAGGAAGCCGTTGAGTTTTTCAAGAGAACCATCACGTCGAGAGGCTATCCATGAAGAGTTTCTTCGCCGCGCAGGCAGGATTCCATTTCTTGGCTTCGGCTTATCGGTGGATGTGTATTCTCCTGATGTCTTTGACTTGTATCAGGAGCTTCGACGTGAGCAAATCCCTATGGGTTATCTTGAAATTTTCCATGCCGCTTCTGAAGCGTTGAAGGTGGTTCGAACTCGGCTTCCTGACATTCCCTTGGCTTACCATGCCGAGGGGGTATGGGTCACGCAACCCGATTGGGACACCGCATACAATACTCAAGAGCGATTGCGGGCAATCGCCTCTAATCTTCGAATGTTACGGGCTCTTTGGGTCAATCAAGAATGTGCGGCCAAAGAAATAGCCGGTCATTCATTTGGAACCTATTTGCCTCCTGTCTTTACGAGAGCTTCTGCCGACATTACCGCTTACCAGGCGTGGAAGGTTCAGTCTCAGCTTGATGAATGTGCTTGGGGGCCACAGGCTCACTCGCCATTGCTGCTTTTGGAGAGTCCACCATTAACCTATTTTTTGATGGGTGAAATGCCGTATGCAGAATTTTTCTCGAACATTACCGCCAAAGCGCCCTGTGGGTTAGTCTTAGATCTTGGACATGTTTGGACGGTCTATCGATATTCTGGGGCCTGGCGGAAGCAAAGCCTTGAGGCATTTTTCGAAGATTTTCTTGAGCAATTTCCCCTTGAGAGAGTGATTCAAATTCATATTGCAGGTCTGGATTGCCATCCGCATATACTCACACAAGTGGGATCAGAACGATATAAAAATCCTCCTGATTGGATTGACGCCCATGAAGCTTCCATTCCGGACGAATTACTAATGCTCTTGGCTTGGGTGATAAGGGAGCCTCGGCTACTCAATCTTAAAGGCATCGCCCTAGAAGTCGATAATAAGCAAATACCGCTCATATGCCGGGAAATGAAAACGGTATTGAAGATCGTGGAGTCTTTTGTGCCTGTGCCGGCCCGGGTGCCCTCACCCGACACAAACCTTCAAAGTGCAGCATCCTGTCGCGTGGAAAACGTTGAACCTCCTCAGGAAACTCGTGATGTATTAATCCGCCAATACAGAGAATACATGGCATTGGTCAATGAAGTTCTAAGTGGCCGGCTGGATGTCCCTAGCCAATGGGATACTGAAATGAATAAAGGGCTTCATCTATATGCAAATAAGTATTTGCCCTATGAAATTCTCTCATGGGGTGGAGATGTGAGGGTAATGTTTCCCAATGCGTGTGCTATTTTGGATCAATATGGGATTTCCTTGAAACAATTCGTGCAATTTTGGTTTGCCCATCCTCGAAGTTCTGAATCCGAATATGATTTCTTCCTGCTCAAAATTGAGGTATTTGTGGAATTTATCGAGCAGGTGTTTCCTGCGGCGAGTTCACTTGTCAGACAGGAAGCCGAGTTTCTTGCTCAAGGCTATCGCCTCGCGTCTCAGGGGCCATGGTCGTAACCACGTCGGTGCCCTGCAAAATTGGTTCTGTCTGTCAGTGACCTGATCGAAAAAAGGCGTTTTGGACCGGTCGGTTGAATGTTGGGCTGAGAGCTTCTGCTGGTTAGGAAATTAAGAGTTCTTGGCCTGGGCGGCCGTTCCTGTAGACAGGGCTTGATGAATTTCCTGAATGAGGCGTAATTCGATGTCGGTGATTTCAGATTGTTGGGCTGCGAACATCTGCCCGTTTTTGGAAAGCTTTTCAAATTCGGCACGGACCCAGATTATGGTATGATCGGAAGGTCCTTTCTCAATCGAGAGAAGGTATTGGTTGCGAAAACCTGATAGTTCCAGCGAAGGAGGAAGAGACGTTTTGCGATCAGTAATATAGACGGCCTTTTGATCTGTTTGCATGCTGGCCAGTATTGAATAGCCATTTTTTGTGAGTGCGCCTTCTATGATTTCTGAAGCCGAGGAAAAGGGAAACGGCAACTCCTGACTTTGACCGCCAATTTGATGAAGCGTCAAGGTCTTTCTCATTTGGTCTCGTTGGCTCCTGAGCCATTTGTTTTCTCCTTCCAACTTTCGATGTTCTTGTTCCAAAGTTTTAATTCTGGCTCCATCTTTTTTGGGGCTATTCACCAATTCGGCCATTTTGGCCTGTGCGTCTCGGAGTTGTTCCTGGTGGGTTAATTCTGCATCGCGTAGCTGCGATTCATAGGATTCTGCGGTTTTTCTAGATTCCTGATTCAATAAGTCGATTTGTTGCTGCATGACTTTGTTCCCCTCCTGGAGGGAATGAATAACCGACTCCAATTTAATCGCCTGTTTTTTGAGTTGAATGTTTTCTTCTTCAAGCCCGGAGTTATTTTGGGGACAACCAGTCAGCATAAGAAGAATGAGCATTCCTGCGCCAATGGATAGGACTTTGCTGCCTGGGCAAGTGAGAATATCTGGCCTCTGCTGGGATGGTAGGCAGTGCTGGAATGCTTGAGTTTTCACCGGCTCAGCATATCCGTGTAGGGAAGATTGTGTTGTGGTTGGATCAAATGGGTACCTTTTATTAGGTATTTTAGGCTTAAACGGTTCTTATTTCAAACTTCCATATTGAGGCAGGTATCAAAGAAGGGGAATTGTCTGAAATTCCAAAGTGAAATTGTGCCAATCTGCACTAGAGAAGTAATAGAGAGGTAAGTGTTCACTAAGTTTAATCCACTGTTTTATCCGTGTCGTTTAAGGAGATCCCGATGAATCAGCTCATTCGAATAACTTTCCCCGTCCCTCCACTTTCATGTAATTGTTCGATTATCGGTGACAAGGAAACTAAGCAGGCCATTGTGGTGGACCCAGGAGGAAATCCTGAACGCATACTCGGGGAAATTGATGCCCTGGGGTTCACCGTCACGTCAATTTTGCATACGCATGCTCATTTTGACCATTTCTTAGCCTCCGGTCATATTAAGCAAGCGACGGGGGCACCTCTGTGTTTGCATTCCCATGATCAAAATCTTTGGGACATGCTGGAAATTCAATGCCGAATGTTCAGCATTCCTTATGTGCCTGCCCCTCCGCCGGACCGTTGGATTAAAGAAGAATCGGAGGTGCGTGTGGGTTCCTGTTCAGGAACTGTGATCCATACTCCTGGCCATACTCCCGGGTCGGTATGCTTTTTCTTTGAAAGCCAAAATCTGGTGTTTTCCGGGGACACCTTGTTCCGTGGCGGAATTGGCAGAACCGACCTGTGGGGTGGAGATGGTCAGCTAATTGAGCGATCTATTCGCGAACGCTTGTACACCCTCAAAGAAAGTACAACCGTCATACCCGGACATGGGCCTGAATCGTCCATTGGATGGGAGCGGGAACATAATATGTTTGTGCATGGATAATTATTGCCGAATTATTGGGTTTTGATGCAGGAGAAAGACGAGTAGATGCTATCCATCTCTGTAAATTGTTGAGGTTGTTTTCGGGGCTTACTTGGAGAAGCGGACATTAACCCTTTTGGACTATTGCCGGAATGGTAAATGAAAAAATTGTAGGATGGTTTCCATCCTGGAGCCCTGTTGTATTGTAGGCCTGAAAGTTGCCGCCATCTGTGTGATCGGAATCACCATGCATTCGCATGGTTTGAGCAACGCCTCAATCAAGTGTATCCAAAATTATGGGATTGTCATTGTGGGTGAGGACAAAAAGTTGGGATTAAGAAGAAAATGGTCTTAAAAATGAATCTCTCGTCTCAAAAACTCATTTACCATGAAGGAAAGGACTTGTAATCACACGGAAATTATTGAAAAATAATCTGGTAATCGCTCACCCTCTTCTGGATTTAAAGAAAGCACTGCTTTGTTTTTATCGGTCAAGAATCGCAATGATAAAAACCTTCTTGCGTCGTAGAATGCCATGTGCTATAACCAACCCTCTCGTTGAAACTTAAACTATATAATTCAGAAAATTGGCTTGCGTTCTTAGGTAAAACTTTCATTATCAACAGCTTCTCATGAGGAGGTAGGCGATGCACAGAGTGCTTCTATCCGTCCTTTTAAGTGTAGTGTTCGTTGCGGTCAGTAGTTCAGGCGCATTTGCATTACAGTCAGGTGGTGTGGAAATTGGTGACCTTGAAACGGGGTCTGTCGTGGGCCAGCCGTTTACAAAGCTGGATGTTGATCTTGAGTTCACTGCTATGGAAATTGGTGGAAAGAAAGTCTGGTATCCCCCTACTTCAATTTTGAGTCTTGTTTCTAGTGCCACAGGTGGAAGAGCTGGACGACCCATCTTGTTCAAAGTAACCAACAATATGGATAAGGAGCATGGCTTTGAGCTTTCCGCGGATTCAGCTTTTGCCGCTCCGACGTCGATGCATATTAAGCTTGTTTTGGCTCCTGGGGAAACCAAATATATCGGTATTCCCATGAGTGATCTCACTTACGTGACGTCTAACAATTTATTGAACTACAAGTGTCAATTACATGCAGCGCATTTGGGTGGACAATTATTGATTCTGACCAAGTAGGCATTGCGTATATAAAAAAGCCCCATCCTTATTACAGGATGGGGCTTTTTTAATGACTGAATTTCTCTTTTTTTACTATACTTCCTCATCATTCTGGCAATCCACGTTAGCATTCAACGGAATTTTTTGAGCCGCAAGAAGTTCTCCTCCTACCACCAACAATAAAAACCGACTTTCCGTCGGTTCATCCTCCGGTAAATTCCTGACACTGGTGTTGAGATCGACGATCATTTCTTCCGCAGACTCTTTTGATGTGTTGTTAATAACCCAGAAGTAGTGGCTACCTTTGGGGTAGAGATTAGAGACAAACCGGTCGATAGCGCTGGAAATCGATGGGGAAGCGGAAATGCTGGTAGAGGAAAATAAAACTAAAGAAAGCACGAGAATTAATTTTGGGAGGTAGCGCATACGAGGCCTCCATGGCATGGGGTAAAGGTTTTCTTGGGGGGGGATGTGGTTAGAAGGTTCTTTTCTCCATCCTTTCTATGGCTGAAATCATATCAGCTTACATGATATCTTATCGTGGGTGTGTTATTTGAGCAAATCGCCAAATAATACAAATGTGTTTGCCTGGAGCAAAAGCAGGATTGAGGCAAAAGGGTTTTTAGGAAAATAAGGATATATGGAGAATAATGTTGTCTTTTTTGCAAGGTAAAGGTGTCCCTAGTAAAAAGCGAATCGTTTTTCTTCTGGTAATGGCGTTATTTCTGATTTCCGGGGCCCTATTGTTTAATGCCCCGGAACAGACACAAGTCATCAATGTAAATTTCCCCGGCGGTGGGGTGTTGAAAGCGGAGGTTGCCGATACACCGGAAAAACTTTTATTCGGCTTGGCATTTAGAAATGTTCTCCCTCCTGGCGAGGGAATGATTTATATTTTTGAAAATTCCGGTCTCCATCGGGTCTGGACAAAAGAGTTTCAATTTCCTGTTGATGTGATTTGGGTTGATGAGAGTAAGGTTGTCGTGCATATAGTTAAAGGGGCTCTTCCTTGCAATGAAAGGCAGTGCCCCTGGTATGGGCCCCCGCCTCAAGATGCACGTTATATTGTGGAAGCCAATGCTGGGTTTGTGGATCAGGCCAAAGTTCAGGTAGGGGCACAGGTCACCTTTACATTGCTTGTCTCTTAAAGATGAAACGGCTATGAATGATTCAGATTTTGAGCATAGTATGGACTGCGGGGTAGATGAACCGCTGAGTCCTAAAGAGGGATTTGTTTATGTTGGGAAGCTGGAGGATATCTCCAAAGGAAAGGGGCGCGTATTCAAAATCGACGGGAAAAGTGTAGCTGTTTTTCGCGTTGATGATCGTTGCTTTGCTATTAATGATATCTGTCCGCACCAGGGGGCCTCTCTGGGGAAGGGCCGATTAAAGGGTTTTCTGGTTTCTTGTCCGTGGCATCATCAACAATTTGACATTCGTTCGGGATTTGGTCCAGATGGGGGAGGCTATTGTGTGGTCAACTATGACGTAGTGGTTGATAAGGGGAATGTGTTTGTTTGTTTAAGAAAACGTGATTGGTTGACAGGAGAATAGTGGCTTTATCTGGCGGAGTATGACCGTAGTTTTTGTCAAGGTGAGAGCATGAATGTAGATCAAGTTCAAACAAAAGCGATTAAGGTTTTCCAATCGGACACATTTATGGTGCATTTATGGGAAGATCGGACCCGCGGGGAACAGTGGGTGCCAAGTTATGACCCCAAAGTGCTGGGATTAGTGGGAGATGAGTTTCTTCGAACGGTCAGTAACAATGCGGTAGATTCCGGTCAGCGATCATTTGAATTTCGGGCGTTGGAACCTGGAACACATTATTTGGAGTTTAGTAAAAGAATGGCATGGAAGTTTACAGCAGAAGATCGACGGATTTTTAGGGTCATCGTCTCCCCTCTGCCTTCCTGAATGAAATTAGGGTATGTCGGATATCGGGTATCTCAATGGGCGCTTCTCTCCATTGGATGAGATTAGGATCTCTCCTGATGATCGTGGATTCCTATTTGGGGATGGCATCTATGAAGTGATTCGTGCCTACCATGGGGTTCCTGCTTTTTGGAGTGAGCATTTTAACAGGCTGGTTAGGAGTGCTAAAGAAATCCGGATCAACTTTTCTTTAGAGCCACCCCAATTTCTTCGTCTCCTTCTTTCTGGCCTTCAGCAGAGTGGATATCAAGAAGGAAAAATCTATATTCAGGTGACCAGAGGTGTTGCTCCGCGTGAGCATACTTTCCCTTCTACCGGTGAACCTACAATCTTTTTGGCATTTCGGAATATGGTTGGATTGCCAACCGAAGTTTTCCAGCAGGGGGTAAGTGTTATTACCCTTCCTGATACTCGATGGCATCGCTGTGATATTAAAAGCCTTAATTTGCTTCCGAATGTCCTGGCCAAGCAAAAGGCCCGTGAGGCCGATGCCTTTGAGGGGATTTTTGTAAGAGATGGACAGGTGACTGAGGGGGCTACGAGTAATATTTTTGTGGTGAAAAATGGCCTACTTATTACGCCGGAAAGAAATCATTTAGTCCTGGCTGGTGTGACACAGCAACAGGTGGCGACCTTAGCTCAGGCAAAAGGTTTGGACGTCCAATTTCGACCAATTCATATTTCAGAGGTCCTGCAATCTGACGAAGTCTTTCTGGTAGGCACAACAATTGAGGTTTTGCCTGTTATTCAGGTGAATGGACACCTTATACAGGATGGAAAGCCAGGCCCCATTTCCACTGCTCTACAGAAGGATTTTTCCTCGTATGTTGCAGGGCTCACCTTGTCGTAGCTTTGTAAAACCGGAAATTTAAAAGGCTGGGGTGAATTATTGTCCGTTAATCGGTGACAATTTGTCTATTTCCCAACATTCATTTTAGCAATGCCATTTTTTAGAGTAGTTGTGATATATGCAATGAAATCAAACTCATATCTTTCAGACTTGACAGCCTCAATCGATTGGATTACCTTTTGCGCTTGCCAATATTTTCATGGAATAGTATCGACTGTTTGAGTTTGTAGAATACGTATTTGGTTTGTCAGTTTATTTCACATTAAGGAGGCCGGTCCATGTTTCACATGAAATCAAGGAAAGCGATCACCACACTTTCCATTGGATTGTTAGTCGGAGGGTCCAGTTTTTTGTCAGGAGGAACCCTCCTGGCAGAAGAAAATCAGGACAAAGTTATTCATACCACGGGAATGGTTCATCAAGAGTCTCCTGAATGGGCGGAGCGTTTGAAAGGCCAGACCATTATGGAGGACACCAAGGAAGGCCGACCCAATCGAGCGGCCATGGTGGAACGCCAACATGATCGGGTCATGCTAAGAATGGAAAGAGAGTCCGGCGCTCAACATGGTGGTGACCATACGGCTACCGGTTTTTACAACACGATGACCAATATGCACCAATATGGGGCCGGAGGCCAGGATTTACTTTTGGCATCTGATCGTAATGTGGAGCCTGTGGCAGCGAGTGGTGGAAATTGTCCTTCAACTGCCCCTGTCAGGCATTATGATATTTCGGCCATCAATGCCGAGATTACCCTCAATCAATGGCTTGATTACTATCCTGGCTATATGTATGTGCTGACCGAAAATATCGATAAGGTGCGGGAAGAGGAAGCCAAGAATGCTGAAGCGAGAGAGGTGGATGGCCATGGTGACCCTGGCGCGGTTACTAACGGTCTTCAGGATCAATGGATCCAACCTTTGGTGATCAGAGGAAATCAAGGGGATTGCGTGAAATTCACCTTCCGAAACCAACTTGAGTTTGGTGAGGAGGCCAGTCTTCACATCCATGGGTCGAATATGGTTATCAGCAAGACTGGGCAGCCTGCGACGACAACCAATCGTGATACGGTGGCTGAAGAAGGTCAGGTCGTCGAGATGGAATGGTACATCCATCCGGACACCCAGGAGGGTGGTCGACAATTTCATACATTTAGTAATGATCGAGAATTGACGGTCATGGGTCTTATGGGGACATTTGTGGTTGAACCACATGGTTCCGAATATTTGAACCCATTGGGAAACGGAGACCCGACCCCAATGGCCAGCGGATGGCAAGCCATTATCAAAAATGGGACGGGACCTGATTTTCGTGAGTTCGTGCTGATTTATCATGAGGTGGGTGACGAAGCGTTTCGTCCCGTAAACAAGCATGGTGATTTCTTACCCCAACGGGATCCTCTCACTGATGCCTATCGGCCAGGAGCGCGGGCTCTGAATTATCGGAGTGAGCCATTTGGTATCAACAACATGCATGTGCAGCATGAATATTTCGGGTTTGAAGACGAATCCATGGGATATAGTTCCTACACCTTTGGTGATGCCCCAACGACGATCCCTCGATCCTATCTTGGGGATCCGGCCAAGTTCAGGTTGGTTCACGGAGGGTCTGAGGTATTCCATTCCCACCATCCACATGGGGGAACGATCAGATGGCCAAGAAGCCCACGGGCGATTGATCAAATGCCGATGTGGCATGCCTCAAAAAATGGTCCGGTTAAATATCCGGTTATCAGGACAAAAACTGACCGGGTTGATGTCGAGGTGATTGGGCCATCAGAAGCGTTGGATTTGGAGACGGAATGTGGGTCTGGCTTATGCCAACAACTGGCGGGTGATTTCTTGTTCCACTGCCATGTCGCCCATCATTACGTTGCAGGAATGTGGGGGTATTGGCGGGTTTATAATACTCTGCAAACAGACGACAACCGTACGGATGTCATGCCAAACCTCAGAGAGTTGCCTGATAGAAAAGGACGGATGCAGGTGGGTGTCACTTCAGATCAATTGATTGGTAAAACCGTCGATTGGTTTGGGAAAACATTTACCATCGTGGAAAAAGGAAAGAGCAATTGGAAATCGAACCCGGCGGTCATCAATATCAAAGAATGGGTGGAAATTCAGTTGCCGGCCCAAGGGAAACCTGGTCATAAAGACGACGAAAAGGGCCAAATTATTTCCTATGATGCGACGGTACTGGATTGGGCATGGGATGGTAATAAGGCCATGTCTGAGAAAGAGAGCACAATCGAGAATCCAAAATACCATTCGCCAACCCCGGGAAAACGGCGCCCAATTCTGTTTGAGCCAAGGACGGGGAAGGTATCTTGGCCGCATCTGACTCCACATTTCGGTAAACGGGTCATGTTCCCACCAAATCATAATCCGGCCCCATGGTTGGAAATGATTCATCAAGATGAAAATGGTCTACGAACCTCTGAGCCTGCCAAACCAGGAGAAAATGGCCGGTGGAGTTTATGCCCGGAGAATGCGGGACGAAAATATTACAACATTCATTTCATCAATACTCCCATTGAAATGGCCGGGGCCCAGGGTAAGGAAGCTCCTGTCATTGATCCTTACGGATTGATTTATGTCCTCCATGAAGAGGAAGAGGAAGTACGAAAAAATAATGACAAAAAATTACCGTTGGTGTTTCGTGCCAATGTCTATGATTGTGTGGACTATACGCTGACCAGCGAATGGTTGGATGACGATTTTACAAATTTTCAATCATCTAAAATTAACATTCATCCTCATTTCCTTCAATTTGACAACCAGGCATCGGATGGAGTGATTACCGGTTTTTCCTACGAGCAGTCGGTCCGTCCATTTACCATGTTGGAGAAAAAGACCAAAAAAGGCTTGCCCGTCCCCATGAATACCGTTTTGACGGGCAAAGCAAAAAAGGGCGATTCCAGCATTAAGGTTAAAAATGCAGCACAATACCATGTCAATACGGAATTACTGGTCGGCGCCGATAATGTTAAAGGCAACGAGATTCGACGCATCAAATCGATCAAAGGGGACACCATTTCCTTTGTTCGACCCCTGCAGCATGATCATCCAGCAGGGGATATCGTGACCGTGGAATTTGTTCGCTCACGACTTTGGGCGGATGCTGACGTGGGAACGGTATTTTGGCATGATCATGCCTTCGGTGCCACCACGTGGCCACATGGTGGATTCGGCACATTAGTTGTGGAACCGGTTGGATCAACCTACCATGATCCTAAGACTGGAAAGCTTGTCAGGAGCGGGCCCATCGCGGACATCCATACGGTAGAACCGGTCGGGTATGGTGTTGATAATAGTTTCCGGGAAATGGTGGTCCAAGTTCATGATACCGTTCCGCATACGGTTAATATTGTGACGGCTGGTAACCCACCTGGACAGCCGGTCGAAGTAGCCCTGGAAGCAGGCAAAACGGTGTCATTTATGATGCCGGAAAAAATTCTCATGACCCCAATGCCCTTCCTCAACGGAGGGACGCATACGACGGGAAGCGGTCTCAATTTCAGGGCAGAACCCATTGCCCAACGTTTAGCCGTGAATCCTGATGCTTCCAAAATATTCAGTAGCGCTGAACATGGTGATCCGGACACGCCGTTATTAAGGGCGTACCTGGGAGATACCGTGGTTTTCCGTCTTTTGCATACCCTCATGAATGAAACGATGACCTGGACATTATCAGGGCACACGTTCTTGAGTGAGCGATATGCCGGGGATGCCAATAGAAAAAATTCCATGCATATTGGTATTGCCGAGCGATATGATTTAGTGGTTCCAAAGGCAGGCGGTCCACGTCTGCAACCTGGAGACTATATTCATTTTAATGGACGGTCTTCCAAATTCTCCGAGGGAGGTTGGGGAATCCTTCGAGTCTTGGATAAGGAAACGGCCGATCTGAAACCGCTTCCGTCAGGGTATTCAGGTCGAAATGAGATTCCCAAGCCCCTTCCTGTTTGTCCTGAAGAGGCTCCGGTGAAATCATTTAATGTGGTTGCCATGGACTTTCCGGGGATGAGTTTTAATCCTAATTCTCCGGAATCCATTGAGATCGACTTTGAAAGAACCATCGAGCTGAGGAATCCTGAGGGCAAAATCTACGTCCTTGAGGATGAGGTCACTAAAGTAGCAGGGGATTACCATCCGATGCCATTGACCATTCGAGCAAACGTTGGAGATTGCATCAAAGTGAATCTCAAAAATAAAATGAAGGAGAGCCGGGCATCGTTCTCCGCAATTTCATTGGCCTTTAATCCCAAAGATTCATTGGGGGCCAACGTTGGAAATAACCCTGGGGATCAAACGATTGCCCCAGGTGAATCAAAGACCTATACCTATTATGCTGATCCTTTTAACGGGGAGATTTCATCTCTGGTATGGGATTGGGGAAATGTGATGTTAAACCCGCGAAACGGTTTGTTCGGGGCAGTCATCATCGGACCGAAAGGGTCTCAATACCGGGATCCAAAGACAGGTGCCGACATTTCTCTTAAAAATAGCTGGGAAGCGGATGTGATTGTTGATCGGACCATTCCTGGTCAAGAACACCGCCGAAATTACCGTGATGTAGCTTTACTCTTCCAAGATGAAGACAACATCATCGGTACCAGCTTTATGCCGTATGTTCAGAATGTGGCCGGGCTGACCGGGGTCAATTATCGCTCTGAACCCTATCTTCATAGAGAAGAGGCCGGCTGTACGCTTGGGCGCATGTTCCAACCCTGTGAGGTGGATAATCCACAAGATCCGGTAACCCCAATTATACACGCACATGCCGGGGATCCTGTGAGGATTCACGTTTTTGGTGCGAATAGCGAACAAAACGGGATGTTTAGCGTGGAAAAGCATGAATGGCCGATCGAACCATTCATGCCCGGAGCCGACCAAATCAGTGTGGTCGAATTCGCCGGATCGGAAACCATCGATGTATTTATTCCTTCCGCTGGAGGGCGTGATATGCTTGCCGCAGATTATGTCTGGAATAATCAGCGCTTGCCTTACTCCCAATCGGGTCAATGGGGGTATTTGAGGGTCCTACCTAAAAATGACCAACGGATCCTGCCTCTGGAAAGAGGTGCCAGCGATGTCAAGCAAGCTTCGATCGACGGGGTGGAGACTGGCAGGGTGTTGCCAGTGGTAGCTAAATAGCTAGTTTCACCATCCAGGTTTTCAGAATGGGGGATTCGTAAGAATCCCCCATTTTTTTTAGGTGAATTAAAACGAACGTCTTTAAAGCTAGGTAAATTAAATTTTTATTTTAATGAGATTTGAAAATGTCATTGGAACACTTGGTATAATGACAATTTGCAAGCCTTTTTCATGTTAGGGATATTCGATTGACCTATCGTTTTTTGAATTAATTTATATTGACCATGGATTAAACTGATTAAGGCAATGCAGTGAGGCCGATTATGGTCGTTGCATCAGACGCCTTGACCTCACAAAAGGGTGAAGTTACGATTCGGTCCATTCAATGACCATACTGAAATACAAAACTTGGGGTTCCCAGCAAATGCCTTCTTTCCCGAACGACACAAAGAGATCAGAGCTTGTCGTTGGGATGGTGAATTCTCCAATTTTTCCATCAGTGGCGTCTTAGTCGTCGGATTAATTTGGAGGTGTTTATGTGTGAAAGAGAGAGCAGAAAGTGTCTTGGGGTAATGGGTCTGATGGTGGCCGGTTTTATTTTTATGTCCGGGATGAAGGTATGGGCACTGGACGTGTCTGATATTCGGCCGGAGTGGACGGAAGAGGGCAAGAGGTTGGCTTTGCAACGGATTCAATGGCCTACCAAAGAAAAGAGAGTGGTAATTCCAGCCGGATGGTTTACCATGGGAAGTAATAAAAAAATAGACAGGAAGGCCTACCGGCCTGAAATGCCTCAACACCAGGTGTATCTGGATGCTTTTGAAATTGATGCCTATGAAGTTACCGCTTTGGAGTATTTGCGTTTTGTCGTAGACACTGGCCGTCCGCCATTGCCTGACTGGAAATTTGACGGGGGAAACTTTCAGGAGAGTATGGCCCATCATCCCGTGATGCATGTCACCTGGTATGAAGCAGATGCCTATTGCCGCTGGGCCGGCAAGCGGCTCCCTACGGAAGCAGAATGGGAAAAAGCGGCCAGGGGAACGGATGGACGAATTTATCCGTGGGGGAATACGCCGGCAGGCCTGACACGTGCCAATTTTGGGAGATCGGGTATATCCGGTCCGGTCCGTGATCGTCCCGAGCGGTTGCTCCTATATCCACCTATTATTTCTGTTGATAAGTATGAAATCGGAGTAAGTCCCTATAATGTTTTCCAAATGGCAGGGAATGTCGCTGAATGGGTGAACGATTGGTACGATCCGGCCTACTATCAGACGGCTCCGGACCGAAACCCTCAAGGCCCGTCTACCGGTGAACACCGGGTATTTCGTGGTGGAGGATGGATGGACAGTACTCCGACCGTACGGACAGCCCAGCGCAATGGAACAGCTCCCGAGACACAAGCCAACTGGCTTGGCTTTCGGTGTGCTGCCGGATTGAAAAAAGATCTTACCCATTCAATCCCAGCTCCTTGAAAGTAAATAGTGAATGTATGCTTGTTTCTGAGCTGGGTTCCATTCATTTTTTATAAAAATTATTTATTCTTATAAATCTCCTTCTCTTCGAGGGAGTGCACTGTACGAGTTTTAGAGGGTTTGAGTGATCAAAAACGCTCAGAGTTGAATTTCGGACGACCCTAATGTGTTAGGGTAACAAGTGAAGAGCGATATCACACAAAAAAGTCCCCCATACTCTTTTGAGTTGTTCGGAAAAAATTTTAAAGGCTTGAGTGTGTGTCGTAGCATGTGATTTTTGGTGCTTTCCGCTTATAGAATTTTTGGGAAGCAGACAGAAATTACACATAGCTATTTAATGGTGGGCAGTGATTGGAAGGAGGGAATTGGAATGAGGATGAGGGTCATGGTGATCGTGATGTTCCTGATGAATGTGTCATCCATGGGGTTGGCCTATCAGGAAAGCCCGGTCAGCAATGGAGGGGCAATTCAAGGCCATGTTCGCATTCTTGGGGAACGCCCAAGACCGATGGCGTTTAATCTCGTTACGATCCCGGATGCCGTCTATTGCGGAAGAATTTCTACCGGAACCGGGTGGCGCATTGTTGAAGATTTTATTATTGGGCCCCAGGGGTCGCTAAAGGATGCGGTGGTGATGGTGAAAGGGGTAGAGAAAGGCAAACCGTTTTCTTTGCCAAAGGTTGAGGTTGAAGCCATTGATTGTGATTTTTTGCCTTTTGTTAATGTGTTACGCGACCAGGATGAAATTACCGTGATCAATATGGATCCGGTAGAACATGATATCCAGGGGTATGAAACGGCCAGAGAACGAGGTGCCAGGGTCTTGTTTAATCGTCCCTTGCCCATGAATCCCTTTCATAATGTGGTTGGTATGTTTGGAAAAAACGTCCATACCCATCTACCCGGAAAACCGATGATTGAAAAAATTCATTTGCGAAAAGGACGGGATGTATTTGTCATGCAATGTGGTTTTCATCCCTATATGTTTTCATGGGGATTAGTGGTGGATAATCCCTATTATTCGATTTCCAAAGAGGATGGAGCCTACGACATTCGCGACATTCCGGCAGGAGAATATCAAGTGACTGTCTGGCACCCTGGTATGAAGTCCTATTTAGAAAAAACCGTTCGTGTGGAATCGGGAAAAACGCTGACATTGGATTTCCAATATGAGTCTCCCCAAGGGCGGAGAAGCGTGCATGAAATGCAGGAGAATCCGCATTTTGGACTGGAGATGCTTGGAGAGGGCGTTGAGATTATCCCGTCGTTACGACGGCAGGTTCCCTGAGGGAATGAGGTGATCATGAATAAAAATCGAATAGTAAAAATTGTGGTCATAAGTCTGCTCTGGATCAACAGTTCGACCGCTTTCGCTTATGAAGTGATTGACGTTACGGAAGGGGGCACTATTGTTGGTACGGTGACCCTCAAGGGCATTCCGCCCTCTCCTAAAGCGTATAATCTCGTGACGTTCCCTGATCCAGAGTATTGCGGCCGCATTTCTGACGGTCAGGGTTGGCGGCTACTTAAGGATTTTGTGGTAAATGATAACAACCAACTTCAAGGCGTCGTGATGGTGGTTGAAGGCGTGAATGCCGGAAAACCTTTTTCCCTTTCTATTCCGAAGGTGGAAGCCCGGGACTGTCAATTTCTCCCATTTACGACGGTGGTGCGTAACGGGCATGGGATTGAAGTGGTGAATATGGATCCGGTCATGCATGATATTCAGGCCTATGAGACGTCGTTGAGCCAAGGGACACGGGTGTTATTTAATTCTCCTCTGCCCTTTAATTCTCGACATCAACGAGAGAATATCCATGCGACGCATGAGCATCTGCCTGGGCAATCTTTGGTTCATCAATTTCAACTGAGCAAGGGACGAAAAACTTTTGTGATGCAGTGCGGGTTCCACGCTTACATGGAAAGCTGGGCCGTTGCGGTGGATAATCCCTATTTCAGCTTTACTAATGAAAAGGGAGAGTATGTCATTTCATCACTCCCGCCTGGAAGTTATCGTATTCGGGCCTGGCATCCAAGTGTCAAACATGAGCAGGTTTATGAATTTTCGGTGGAACCCAACCAAACCGTGCGGAGGGATTTTTCCTTGGAGTCTCCCGTGGGTCGTTGGACACCACATACCATTCAGACCCCGGCTCGATTTACCGCCGGTGCCCTGGGCCATCCTGTTTTGATAGAGCCGCTGGTTGAACACCAAAGGCCATGAAATGGATAGACTTCTTCCTCCTTCTCTCCCGCACTTGTGATAAAACGTTTGCAGGGCTCGTTGTTTGTGCCATTTTTGGAACGGTGGCTTGGTTCCCGTTACCCTGGGGCTTTGCCGGCTCTTCCAATTTTCCCCTCAATGGTCCCGCAGAATTTTCGGCGAGACTGATATGGAAAACCGGAGGACGAACCGCCAATGCCCAGTTATTTGTAAAAAATGACCGGTATCGAATTGAACCGTCAGGGGGAATACGAACAGAGTTAGGCTATGCAAGTGTCCTCATTATTCGATTGGATGAACAAAAAATCTGGTATGTGTTTTCGCAACGCCGAATAATTGTGAGCGTTCCCTTAACTCTGGATTATTTGTTACCATTTTCCATTAAGTTGGAAGGAGAAACGAGTCGAACGGTTATTGGGGAATCCATGGTAGGCGATCAACCAGCCCTGCTCTATGACGTGGAGGTCAAAGCTCGGTCTGGCCAACTGGAACGTTACTTCGAATGGGTGGATCCTCAACGAGGGGTTCTCTTGAAACTCTTAAGTCAGGATCGTGATTGGTTTGTGGAATATCATCATGTGGTAATTTCTTCGCAACCCGATTATTACTTTGACGCGCCTTTGGGCTATCGAATTATTGAGGCTCAGGAAGCCCCGGTTCCGAGAGGGTAGAAATATGATATGGCTAGGAAATGGGGGTAAACAATAAAGGATGAATCGTATTATCGCTGTGCTCGTTCTCGGTGTTCTGTGGGCTCTCTCAGGGGCGGTGTTGGCGGAAGATGCACATGATGCAACCCTTGTTCAGGCGCAAAAAGCCTACGACCAGGGTCAATTTCAACAGGTCGTTGATCTTGTTAATCCCTTACACAAAGAAAGCGCGCCCCTCTCGCAGGCTTCTCGCCTATACATCCTTGCATTGGCGCGCTTAGGAAAGACTCCCGAAGCCATTGAGACCTACGAGAAAGCCATTGCCGGGACAAAGCGGGAAGATAAACCGTTCTTACGCCAGGTTGCCATTGCCAGTATATTGCCTGTCCGTTCCGATATGCGGGAGCAAATGCGAGGCGCCGCCTATACCGCGTTAAAGGAAATCGACTCTGATCAGGCCGTGGAATATTTAGAGAAAGGCTTAAGTGATGAAACCGGCATGATTAGAGCATTGGTGGCAGAAGCCTTAGGGCAAAGAAAAGCCGGTCAGCGTTCCAAGGTATTTCGTGAGGCATTGAAAGACGGAGCCGGTTTAGTGCGGGCAACCGTTTTGATTGGACTTGGACAATCCGGCGACAGGAGTCTCGAGTCCCTCATTAGACCGTCGTTGAACGATGAGCAGCATTTAGTCCAAATTGCGGCAGCAAGAGCATTATATGAGCTGGGCCACAAGGAATACTGGGCTCGTTTGGAACAAGGGGCGACAAGCGAGGAAGGATATGAACGGGGCGCGGCTATCCGTGCTTTTGGAGAATTGGGGGATCCTCGTGCGATACCGATCCTGGAGAAGACGATTTCCGATTCTCAACCCTCTATCCGTGCCGCGGCCATTGCATCTTTGGGAAAATTGCAAGCTCCTGAATCTTTGCCGACACTGAAGGCCGTTTTGTTTGATCGTATTCCTGCGGTTCGGAGTGTGGCGGCTTTTAGCATGGGGTATTACGAACAACATCAAGTGTTAACTCCGTTAACCAGGGCGTTGGCCGATTCGAATTCCGGTGTGCAAGCGGCAGCCGTGGCGTCATTGCTACGGTCAGGAGCGCCTTATTCAGTGGTTAAGGATACCGTTCAGCATCTCCTCAATGACCAAAATCCGGCCATTCGGTCGGGTGCGGTCAAGGCGCTTGGAAATGGAAAAGGTCCTGACGTGCTCAATGTTCTTATATTGGCTCTCAATGATCCATTGCCTCGGCCCAGGATTGGGGCCTCCCGCGCATTGGGCCGTATTGGCGATCGCACGCTTCTCCCGACTTTAAAGCGCCTTCTGCGAGATACTGATGAAGCGGTTCGGGTAACTGCCGCTGCCGCCATTGTAAGGATTCTGGATAAGGAGATCGGTCTTTAAGCGGTGTGTTTGGGGCCCTAAGAGAGGTCTTCCTGAAGATGGACAGGTATGACGGGTAAAGGGTGTGCACATGTTTCCCCAAATGGTGCAGTATTTTAGGCGCTGCTCCCCTCCCGACCAATTTTGGCAAACGATCATCAAGTTCCCGCTTGTTATCCCGGTGACTGTGGGGATGAATCACTGCTGCCGAATCCGGGGAAGTTGCAGATTGTGGATGGCGGCCGGACTCAGCGTATTGTTTCTCGTCAGTCCCCTTCATGCCGAAATACGACCTCGTGGGAAGTCTGTCGACCATCCAGTTGTTCAATGGCATGAATGGGGAAAGGAAGCCTTCGGACGAGCGCAGGCCGAAGATAAATTACTTATTTTGGATCTCACCGCTGTATGGTGTCATGCTTGCCATGTGATGGATCAGACAACCTACGCCAATCCTCGTATCGTACAGCTGCTCAACACCAAATTTATTCCTGTTCGGGTCGATACTGATCAGCGTCCCGATTTAGATGCCCGTTATCGAGCGGGAGGATGGCCAACGACCAATGTCCTCTTGCCGACCGGTGAAATTCTTTTTCAGGCGAATGCTTTGGGTTCTGAGGAAATGGAAGCCATGCTTCTTGAGGTCCAGTCTATCTATGTCACCGACAAGGCTGAGTTGCGCGAGGAAGCCTCTCAGTTATGGGAGCGGGTACAAGAGCAGGTTGAAGCCCGTCCCTCCAAAGCAAATGTGCTTCAGGCCGCTATGGTCAAGCAAAGTGTGGAGATGATGAGAGCCCAATTTGACCCGGTCAATGGAGGGTTTCGGGATGCTCCAAAGTTTTTTGAACCCGAAGCCATTCAGATGGTTTTGGCCTATGGCTTCTTTGAGGATGATCCAGAATTACTCAAAATAGGATTGGATACCTTAAAAAAACAATTGGGCTTATTTGATCCCGTTTGGGGCGGGTTTTACCGTTATGCTGAACAAGCAGATTGGAGCCAACCGCATTTTGAAAAGATGTTGTCGCTTCAGGCTCTGAATCTTCGCAATTATGTTGAAGCCTTTCAACTCACCGGAGATATTCAGTTTAAACGCATAGCCTTGTCGCTTATTGAATATGTTACGCGGTTCTTGACCGATCCGGAAACAGGGTTGTTGTACGAAAGTCAGGACGCCGACGTCAGGGGAAATGAAGTAAAAGGGTCCATGTCTGGTGCCGAGTACTATTCTCTCAATGAGAGTAAACGATTGGCCATCGGTATCCCATATGTGGACCAACGCGTTTTTACAGGGAGTAATGCCTTGATGGCATGGGCCTATTTGCAGGCCTCCGTGGTGTTGGAACAGGTCGAGATAGGTGACTTGGCTCTTCAGATATTGAGCCGGTTATTTGAGAAACGTTTTGATTTGAATAAGGGGCTTGCTCATGGAGAGCCTGGAGACGGCCCCAACCTTTACGGTTTATTATCGGATCACATATTCTTTGGCCAAGCGTTACTTGAGGCCTTTAGAGTGACAGGGCGGTCTCAATTTTTGGAAAATGCTGAAGCCCTTGCCGAAGTGAGTCGTCGAATATTACAAGATTCCGCGAATGGGGGATTTTTTGATCATCCACAGATGCCAGGAAAATTTGGTCTTCTGAACTTCCCAACCAAACCGGTGAAGGAGAATCTCCAAGCCGTCCTCTGGTACCTCGATCTTTTTCATTTGACGGAGAAGCAGGCATATCGCTCGATTGCTGAGCACACATTGCAGGCCATGGTCATGTCCCGGCAACCTCTTCCCCTCGCATTGTCCGGATTGGCTATCGATCAATGGTTTCGAATTCCGATTCATATTGCGGTGGTGGGAAATTTTGACGATGCCATGACCAAAGCCCTAATGGTGGAAGGCCAGCGAATGTTCTGTCCCGGAAAAATTGTGAAAAGGTTTGATCCCAAAGAGGGACCGCCGAAATGGGGTGACATTATTTTTCCCTATGACGAACGACCCGTGGCGTTTGTCTGTACTGACCGGATGTGTTCGGCTCCGGTCTTTCATGAAGAGGACATGAAAAAGAGCGTGGTTGACATGATGGCCGTACTTAGGGACCCTATGCAAAAATGAGCAATATTTCCTAATTGCCAGTCTGTCGATTTTTAGGAAATTATCGTGTACTTAAACCTTTTCATCTTTCCGAGAACTAAAAGGCCTAAGGTTTAGCACAAAGGACCTAGTTCCTATTGGGTTTCTTGACACGTTTTTTTTATTCCTGATATATACGGAAGTGGGTGCTGTCAAACGATCCATTTCAAGATCAGCTTTTTTGTACCTGGCCGGGGTGAAAGGGGTTGATCTTATCAAGTTAGGTTGTTCTCCCACGTCAACTCAATCTCATTCTTAACTAGGAGGAAGAATCATGAGGAATCGTCAGTCTTTGACTATGTCTTTTTTAGTGGGCTGCATGCTCATTGCTGCCCCATTAGTCGCCCAAGCTGGGGGGACTATTAAAGGGAAGGTCACGTTTACTGGAGCCGTTCCCCCACCGAAAGAATTCGCATTTTCAAAATTTCCCAATGTTGACTTCTGCAAAAAAAATGAGAGTAAGAGTGCGGATGGGAATACCCGGTTGCTGAAGGAAGTGGAAGTGGATGGAAGCAAGGGTTTAAAGAACGCGGTGGTGGCAGTTACCGATATTGAAGACAAGGCTTTTTTAGATAAAGCCGGCAAAGAGGCCCCGCAAATGGTGGAGGCCGAATTGTGCGAGTTTAAGCCGTATACCGGAATTGCCGTGAGTAAGGGACAATTTAAAGTAGTCAATAACGATGCCGATCCCAGCGATCCTAAATCTGCGGAGGGAGTGTTGCACAACCCGCATAGTTTCGATCAATTAGGTGCCAAGTCCAGCACGGAGTTCAATATCGGTCTGGCCAAAAAAGGGGACTCGTTGGATAAAAGTGTCAAGCTAAAGATGGCGAAAAAGGGTTCTGTATTGCGTTTGCAATGTGACCAACATGAATTTATGCAAGGCTGGTATTTGCCCGTGACCAATCCGCATTATAGCGTGGCCGGTGCCGACGGAACCTTTGAAATCAAGGACGTGCCTGCCGGTAAGCACAAAGTAAAAGCTTGGCATCCTATTGCGGGGGAAGTGGAAGCCGATGTGGATGTGAAGGACGGGGGAACTGTCGAAGCCAATTTTGAAATTAAATAAGTCCGTCTCGTTCAGGAAATAAGTCCTCAGGTAAGGGCAACTAGCTTATCGCTAGTTGCCCTTATTTTTATTGGGCGCTTCGCTATTGATCCTTAAGCGTTAAACATTTGACCTCGCAAAATGACCCCGTTAAGATCGACATCGAAAATGATTTTTCATGTTGTCAGTTGAGTTTGAGGCCCCATGTGATTCGTGAATCATCTCTCGCAGATATTTTCCAAATAGGATATTACTGGGAAACCAAAATCCTCCTCACCGCTGTTAAGCTTGATCTCTTTTCCGCACTCAAGGGACAGTCGCTCACGGTCAATGAGGTCGCCGGTTCCCTGAAGCTCAATCCACGGGCCTTAGAGTTGGTCATGAACGCACTAGTTGCGATGCGTGTGTTAACGAAGGATGAGAAGCTGTATGCCAATACTTCTGTGGCTGAACGACATTTGGTGCAATCAAGCTCAGAGTATGTGGGTCATTTATTACTGTTGCATGACGCTGAGTGGAGCAATTGGGGACAGTTAGAACAGACCGTAAAAACCGGACGGTCACCTGTGACGCAACATGTCTTTGAAACGAATCCGGAACTGGGAGCGCACGTCCTCACCGTCCTGGATCGAATCGGGCAGGGAAGTGGGCAGGGTTTGGCGAAAAGTGTCCCCATTCATGGAACGTTACGGATGCTGGATATTGGTGGTGGAGCCGGGACCAATGCCATTGCTTTTTGCCTGGAGCATCCCGGATTGTCCGCCACGGTTTTTGATCTCCCGCAAACTTTGAGGGTGACCAAAGACCATGTCGATCGTGCGGGATTAGGGGATCGAATCCACTTGCAAGCCGGCAACTTTCATGTCGATGCATTTCAGGGGTCGTATGATCTTGCCCTCATGTCGGATATTCTGCATTATCAGGATGGCAGTACGAATGCGGCGCTGGTAAAGAAAGTATTTGCCTGCTTGACAGAGGGTGGGCGACTGATCATTAAAGACCGGTTCTTGGATCCTGCTAAAACGAGCCCTGCTTGGACGACCGCCTTTGCTGTTCATATTTTAGTGAACACAGAATGTGGCGAATGTTTTACGATTCAAGACAGTCGCCAATGGATGGAGCAAGCCGGCTTTCGAATTGTGGAAGAGTTAGAACCGCGTGCCATGATTCAAGGCACGAAATAACAGAAGGGCATGGCAAGGAATTATGGATGAAATGGCAGCATGGCTGAGAGAACCAGGATTTTTCGGGACACATGCCACGGTCGGAGCGGATATCAGTCAACTCATGGCGACGTTCTTTACCACATTGTTTATTGTCGGATGGATTCAGGCGAGACAGCATAAAAATGACCGCCACCACTGGCTGATGTTCGGCGGGATGGTTGCCATGCTTGCCTTCTTTATCAGTTATTATCTGTTTCGTAGTCTTGGGGTCCTGGCATTTGAGGGCAAGGAAGGCTTTGGCGGACCTCAATGGTTATACGACCAGGTGTTTGTGCCTGTCTTGACGCTTCATATTCTCCTGGTGGTGATCGGCCTCGTGATGGCCGTTTATATGATGGTATTGGGGTTCAGGTCTCAGACCTTCGTGGAAGGGAAGCGGGTCTTGAAGGATGCTATTTTAAAAACGTCCGGGAAACGTATTGTGATGATCCTCGGAGGGGTGACCACGATTGTCCTCTTGTTTTTTCTCTCACGGGTGATGACGTCTGGATTTTCCATGGGGAAATTCAGTGTATACCTTGGTCTTATTCTTCTCATCGCGCTGGTGTTTGGCATTGAAATATCCATTCAGCGGATTTGGCCTAATGGGGCCAGACGGCATCGAGTGCTCGGACGATTTACCATGGTGATTTATTGTGTGTTGTTTGTGACCGGAACATTTACCTATACCATGCTCTATATTCTCTATCCGGGTAAAATTGGATAAGCTGTTCATGCAATGCGGTTGTGACTATGCTTTACGATTTGTGGAGGTTGAAGAGTTACCGCCCAATTCTGTGTTTGCGAAATTTCATTGCGATCAGTGCGCATTTTCGCTTGGAGCAGAAGGGAATGCTAAAGAATTGGATCCGTTGGTTTCCCGCGTCGTATGGACGGACGAGGCCTTGTATCACATGAGTCGACTTCCACCCTATTTAGGTTCTCTCGTATGGAGGGAGGTGGAGGAGTTTGTCTCTCGCAGTGAACAAAGGATCGTGACGGTTGCGCGTGTCGGGTCGGCCCGCAATAAGGGGATGGTGGAGTGGACTCCGGACGCGGAGCGTCGGATCGAGAATGTCCCGTCAGGAATCCGGGCGATGGCTAAGGTTGAGTTGGAGCGAACGGCTTTGGATCGCGGCATGCCTGCGGTCACGGTTGCACTGATGGAAGAGGTGAAAGCCCGTTATTTTGGTATGGCGGCAGGGCGGGCATGAAACGCCTTGTGAGTGAATGAGCGCAGACGATTAATCTCTGGAAATCTCTTCGAAGCGAGTAATGTATGTTGCATCGACTTTCCCTTCGTGTCCTTCCGCAATTGAATGCCTTGGTGACGGATCAACCCGTTCGCAAGCGGAAGCGTTTGGTGATGCTGGCTCCCGGGCTAGTGGCTTTTGGGATCTATCACCTTCTCAAGCCTGTCTTGCCGCTTTCCGATCCATTGGTGCTTCTGGCCTTCACCGGGTGTATTTGTATGCTTACCGCCACCTGGTCCTATCGACAGGGACGTGGAGTCTCGCTTATGGAATCCTGGCGCGCAGACGGGGTTCAGCAGTGGGCGTGGTTGGTGGGATGGATTGGTCTGGTCTATGGAGTCCAATTATCCCTCTTGGTTTTGGCGATTCTTCAAGTGTTTGTCGCCTATGATTTTTTACTCCATCCGGAAGGTCCGGCCATGATGGCAGCCATCATTTCATGTACGTCCGTGACTCGGGATGCCTTTGAAATTGGTCATGTTCAACGGATGAGGCAACAAGGGGTTGTCGTCCCAACCTTTCCTGACGGAGAGGCGTTACGAAAATGGATTCCGCAGGAGATAGGAAGTATTGTGAAATGGGGAGCGTTGGCCACCATGATAGGAGTAGCCGGTTCATGGCTCCTGTTCACCGTGGGGCCGATTGAACTGCAACCTATCCTTCAAGCACTGTTTGTTCCCGTTATGATTGCCTCCATCGGAATGAAGACGTTTTTCAGCGGGGAATCGTTATTTGCTCAAAAGACCCAGGGAGGCAGGCCACGAACCTGGCTGTCATCTCTTTGGTTTTGGATGTGGCCAAATCTGACCTTTTCAGCGACGTATTTTCTGGTTCTCATGGGGATGGCTGCCTTTGTAATGCGGGTAGGGCAGATTTCTCAAGTTGGATTTATGGGGATAGCTGCCTGTACTGCCATGTTGATGGCGCTGTATACCCTCTATCTGGGCTGGCGAAAATCCTATGAAGAGCAGCTCGTGGGCATTCCTGAATCCATACAACGGTGTCCATTTGTGATGGGGATGCTCCAAAGTTCTAAAAACTCTGAAACTCTTACTTCCATCCCTGATGTCAAAATTGGGCATGGCAATCTGGTGAATTAAATTGATAACAATTTTTAAAACATTGGTGAGTGTGCTGCTTTTCGTTCTGCTTCATGCCGGGTTGGCATTGGGCATGGGTAACCAGGCCTTGCCCACGATTGAAGGGCAGGCAGGCCAGGATATTTTCTACCAAACTCCGGGGTCTATTTCCAGTCCGTCTGTCGCGGAAAGCCCTCAGGGCTATTCCTCTTACCCTCTGGTGGATAACCGGTTAGTCGTGTGGTTTGTGACTCAGCAACACACCTATTTCGGTGGCTTTGTCTTATCTATTCCTTTGTTTAGCTTGTTATTAGAATTTTTAGGAATCACGCGAAAAAAACAGGCATCCCAACAGAAATTGGATGGATTGGCCCATGATATTTTGCGTGTAGCACTGTTATCGCTTTCTATTACGGCCTTGTTAGGCTCTTTCATGCTGGTAACCTTTGTGACTCTTTATCCGGGGTTTATGAATTACATGGGGGGGACATTTAAGCCGGTCATGCCCGTGTATGCGATGGTGTTTGTGAGTGAAGCCTTCCTCCTGGCCCTCTATTATTACACCTGGGATTTCCTTAAAACCCCGGCGCTGAAGTGGGTGCATATGACTCTTGGTGTGCTCTCCAATGCAACCGGAGTCATTTTGTTGTTGTTAGCGAATTCATGGGCTTCGTTTATGATGGCTCCGGCCGGGGTTGATGCCCAAGGTCATTTTTTAGGGAATGTGTGGCATCTCCTGCACTCTCCATTATGGAATCCATTGAATACACACCGTTTTTTGGCGGATATTATGTCGGGTGGCGCAGTGGTTGTCGCCTATGCGACCTACCGGTTTTTCATGTCAAAAACCGCGGAGGACCGCGCGTATTATGATTGGGTTGGACATGTTTTTCTTGTAGTGGTGGTGTGTGCGCTTCTCCCCATGCCCCTTGCCGGCTACTGGTTGATGAGGGCTGTGTTTGAATTCAGGCAAACGATGGGCATGGCGATGATGGGAGGCATGTTGTCGTGGCTGTTTGTTCTCCAAGCGATTATGGTTGGGGTCTTGTTTTTAGGAATTAACTATTACATCTGGCAATCCTTGGCGCGCCTTCAAGGTGGTGAGCGCTTTCATTCCCATTTTAAGGCGATTCTTTTTGCACTGATGGTGTGTTTTCTCGTGTGGTTTACACCGCATACCATTGCCATGAGTGGCAGTGAGATGAAAGCGATGGGCGCGGCACAGCACCCGGTCATTGGTCAATTCGGTGTGATGTCCGCGAAGAATGGTGCGGTTAATGTCATGATCTGTTTAACCGCGTTGAGTTACATTTTGTATCGGCGAGCCAATCGTGTGATGACAGCCAAGTGGTCATCAAAGGGAAATATTTTCTTATTGGTGTTATTTCTCATGGGGATTGCCAATATTGTGTGGTTGGCCATTTACGGGTTCTATATTCCGGCAAATGTTCGGGTGGGTCTTTCAGCGCCTCAAGGAATGACAACCGCGACCGTGGTTGTTGGAGGGATATTATTGAATCGATTATTGTTGCGGGGCGCCCATATTAATGGGCCTGTGCATTGGGGGCGTATTACCCCGCGTGGGATTGTGTCGCTGTTTGTCGTTGCTGCCGCGTTTACCTGGGTAATGGGGTTGATGGGGTACATCAGGTCTGTGGGCCGATTGGGATGGCATATTTCTGAATTAATGCCCGATCGATCCTCGTGGGCATTTACGCCTTCCCTGGGATTTGCTGCGAAAATGGTCACCCTCAATATGATTGTTTTTTGGTCGTCGGTCTTTTTTGTGTTTTGGCTTAGCCGATGGGATCAGCGAGTGGTAGAGCGGAGAACGGCTGAATTTTCAAGGCCTTCCCCGGTGATTCAGGTCATTTCAGAAGAGGAATCCGCGTAATGAGAATCAGTTCTTGGCAACACAATAAATTAGAGGATGTGAAGCGGAGCCGGGTAAGCGCGGCATGTTTGACATGGTTGGTCGTGGGTCTTTTGATAAATGGAAGTAGTGCCGCGTGGGCCCAAGAGGCCCCGAGCTCAGGACCTTCCAGTGGTTCGATGGTGTTGGAGGATTTTCAGCATCCTGATGCTAAAGGCTTCCCCCAAGGATGGGAGGCTCAGCGAAGTACGGTTACAGCCCATGAAACCTATACGATTCAAGAAGAGGACGGGACTTTTTTTCTTTCTGCGAAAAATGCCAACCAACGGGTGTATACCAAGCATATGACGTGGGATCCGAAACAACACCCTATTCTGACCTGGCGTTGGAGAATACAGAGTGTTCCCGATGATGCCGATTTCCTGGCGGCCATCTACCCGTCATTGGATGTCGACTTAATGTTTATTCCCGTGAACACGAAATACGTGTGGAGTGCCACCCTTCCGGTAGGGTCTGTCAAGGAGGGTGGCATGTTTAGTTCAACAGAAATTGTTATTCGCAGTGGGACTGAATCCCTTGGGAAATGGGTTGAAGAGCGGGTTAATGTGTATGAAGATTTTTTGAAGATTCATGATCATGAACCGGCTCCACATGCCTGGGGTATTTCCTTGTTAGGGGGGCCGGGAGTGGAGGTGGATTTCGGTTCAATCTCAATCATCCAACGGTGATCTTGGGCGGAAATGAAATGTGAAAGTGACTCCATCGAAAATATTTGATGTCTTTTTGGGTATTCTGGGACTAGGGACAGTGGGCCTCTTGATCGGGGTCTTTATGGGTGGGGGATGGCTTCCTGTCGCGCTAGCAGTGGGTGCCCTTCTTGGCGCAGGGGTAGGCTTAGTAGGCGGCCGGGGATTTTTTTTGAGCATTTTTATCGGGACCATTTTAGGCGGATTGTTGGCATTAGGACTGAGTGGGACTGAGGCTGTGACCGTTGGCGCCGCCTCCGGGGCGGCGATGGGTGGATTTTTGGGAACTTGGATTTCGATGCTCATTGAAACCTGGCAACAACGAAATCAGAACCTTCCTGAGTCGAACGTCAAGGATCATGGTCCTATTCAACCCTAATCAAACTGAAGCATCGTGCTGAGTATGGCGAAGCGAGAGGAAAAATAGTAATGGAAAATCAACGGGTCCTCATGGGGGCCATTTTGTTTGTGTTTGGCTCTTTCATCATGATGATCGTGATGTTGATTGTTATGACCTATAAAGGGAAAAAAGATTTAAATGAGTTGTCGGCTGGTCAATCGGCCAATGTCCGTGTGTTGCAGCCAATGCCCACACAAGACTTTTCTATGTATAAAACGCTCGTGGGGGATGATAATCGTGAAATGGTCGAAATTCCTGAAGGACCATTTACCATGGGCATTGGCGATGGAGACCCCGATGAAGGGCCACCCCATCCGGTTTACCTCCAAACGTTTTATATCGATCTTAAAGAAGTCACGCAGGCCGATTATGAGCGGTATATCAACATGACGAAACGGGACAAGCCTAAGGTTCCCGTTTTTGAAGATGATGTCTCCAAATTGATCGGGCCCGATTATCCGGTGGTGGCGGTGACCTGGAACGATGCCTTTGGGTATTGTCGTTGGGCTGGCAAGCGGTTGCCGACAGAAGCGGAGTGGGAAAAAGCGGCAAGGGGAGAAGGAAAACGCCGTTATCCCTGGGGTGATAAGTTTGACTATCAGTTTGCCAATGTGGATGGGGAGGAGGATGGCTTTCAGTATTTAGCTCCCGTGGGATCTTATGAAGTAGGCAGAAGCCCATTTGGACTCTATGATGTCACCGGCAATGTGGCTGAGTGGGTTATGGATAGTTACGCTGCAGACTATTACCAGCAGGCTCCGTATCGGGACCCACCTGGCCCAAAAGACGAAGACGAGAATAAAGTCATTCGTGGCGGTTCTTGGCGTGAATCTCGTATAGGCGCCAGGGTGACCAAGCGTTTTGCAGCGAAAATGTGGAGGAACGATGCCAGTGTTGGATTTCGGTGCGCAAAAGATCCTCCGACTGTGACTCCTCAAGCCTCATAAGCAATAATCAAACTCCTCGTCGGCGAGACCAATCGCCCATAGTTTCTCGGAATAGGCAATCTTGACGGACCGGAAATAGGGGAACATGGACGGTCGATTCAAACTTATTTTTCTGATTGCGGTGTTATTTATGACCGGGTTGCCGGTATTGGGAATATTGAGGGGAACCGATGCTCCTCCAACTCCCCCGGATCGCGATTTTCCATCTCAGCCTTCTTCAGCATCGGAGGCATCGTCTGAGGCATCAAGGGATGAGGCGATTTCTGGTCGGGCAAATGAAGATGAGATGGTTGAAATTCCTGCCGGGGAATTCATTCTTGGGAGTAATCAAGGTGGATTCAATGAGAAGCCTGCCCACGTCGCTCATCTCGATGCATATTGGATTGATCGGTACGAGGTCACCTATCAGCGGTATATGGAATTTGTTGAAGCTACCGGACATCGTCAGCCTGGTCCACCTTCCCGCTATGCCGAAAAGCTCGGTTTGCTGCGAGGCCCTCATCAGCCGATTACCTATGTGTCATGGAGTGATGCGAATGACTATTGTCAATGGAGAGGCAAGCGTCTTCCTACTGAACAAGAATGGGAAAAGGCTATGCGAGGGACAGATGGTCGCACCTGGCCGTGGGGTGAGGGTCTCAGCGGCCATCCTGCCAATTTTGCAGGAGAGGCCGATGGTTATGTGGTGTCTGCTCCGGTTGGGGCTTTTCCTCTTGACCAGAGTGTTTTTGGAGTTTATGACGGCGCAGGAAATGTTATGGAATGGACGGATAATTGGTATGTGGAGGATCTCTACCTTCAAGAGAATGCTGCTACACCCACGAGTAATGGGTCTCCTTCTACCTACAAGACAATGAGAGGTAGTGGCTATACGAGCCAGGGAGTCGATATCAGAATAACCAATAGAAGTTTTATGGTTCCTGATTTCCGAGACGAGACGATTGGTTTCAGATGTGCACGGTCAGATTAGGACCAAAAAACCGTTAATGTTTTGTGTGGGGCTAAGGTGAAAAAATTAAAGAAAATCAAAATAGTAGAGGATAAGAAACACAGCAAGCAGAATATTGACAACCATTCCGGCCAAAACTATAATGTCGAACACTTTTGCATTTGTACGCATGAGTAATCCCTCTTTTACGTGATCAATAAATGTTTGAATAGCACGAAAAATAATAATGTGTCAATGAAGTTTATTAGGTGAAATTGTTTAATTTTTGGACGCGAATTAAGCATAGGGAGGAATTGAGATGGGGGATTCAACGGCTGTCATAAGGGAGTCAACGGAGTTAGAGACTAAAATAGGAAAAGCAATTTTTTATCTGACCTGCTCAGTGAGTCTATGGTTCTTTTATTGGTTTGCCGGTATTCAGTGTCCCTGCTAAAAACCATGACTTCCAAATATGTAATCAATCATTTAATTCTTTTAGACCCAAGGAGGAGCGCATGCAGACAGTTCTGTATGTCATAGTTTCATTGGTCATCTGTTTTGTGTATTTCCAGGCATTGGATTATGTCTTGATGGATGCCCAGGGACTCGATTATTTCTACATGTTCCGTTAGTTGAAAATTTATGAGTTTGGAATTTGAGATAAAGATTTAGACGATTTATTCGGTAATTTTGATGGGTTTAACTCAACACGTTTTCACAAGGAGGTAGGTCAATGGGTCGCCTGTTCAATCAAATGACCCGGGGAAAGAAAAAGTTGTTCGCCGTATCGGCCTTGATGGTGATGGCCTGTCTGCTGTTGTTGCCGATTTTCCTGTCAGTCACCGCCGTGGCAGGAGGGGGAGGGGCGCCAGCAGGGGGTCCTCCTGCGGATGTCGTTGCCGCGCAAAAGGCAGCAGGCGAGGAAGGGGAGCCGGAAAAAGTGGAAATGGGCCGGGACGTTTATTACAAGACTGAAGGCCCAGCCATTGGAATGCCGGCACCTGTAACGGAAGACAATGAAACTTTTTATCCTCGGTATAACTTTGAGAGTCGTGTGCTTCTTTGGGTGGCCAACCAGCAGCATCTTTATTATGGAAGTTTTGTGTTGGCGGTGCCAATCTTTTGTATGTGTATCGAATTTGCCGGAATGGTCAGCAAAGATAAAGCCATGGCCAAGAAATATGATCAATTGGCCTATGATTTCATCAAGATCAGCCTGACGGCATATTCCTTAACCGCCATCCTTGGTGGGATTCTGATCTTTACCTTCCTCACGCTCTATCCGGCCTTTTTTGGATATTTGTCTAGTATTTTCCGGCCGGTCATGCACATCTATGCCTTAACTTTCGTGGCGGAAAGTGCAACCCTCTATATCTATTATTACGGTTGGGACAAGATGCGGGAAGGTGTTCTAAAGTGGGTTCATCTCAGCATGTCCGTCATCTTGAATGTGATCGGAACGGTATTGATGTTCCTTGCCAATTCATGGATTGCATTTATGATGTCACCGGCTGGAGTAGATGAGCAAGGACGTTATCTTGGAAATATTTGGCACGTAATTCATACGGCGCTGTGGAATCCTTTGAATGTACATCGAATTCTAGGGAACATGGCTTTTGGTGGTGGTGTGGTGGCTGCCTATGCAGCCTATCGCTTCCTTTCTTCAAAAACGGATGAAGAGCGGGCCCATTATGACTGGATGGGCTACATCGCAATGAGTTTAGGTGTAGCATTTCTCATCCCACTGCCCTTTGCAGGCTATTGGTTGATGCGTGAGGTATATGCCTATCGACAGCAAATGGGTATTACCCTGATGGGTGGATTATTGGCCTGGTTGTTTATTATTCAAGCCACCATGATCGGAATTCTGTTCTTGACCACCAATTATTACTTGTGGCAAGCCCTTGGACGAATGACGGGTGGTGAACGATTCCAAAAATATATTAAGTATCTGGTGTTTATTTTGGTTGTTGGTCTTCTAGTGTTCATTACGCCACATACCATCGTCATGACACCGGCTGAATTGAAAGCTATGGGTGGTCAACAGCATCCGGTTCTTGGAAATTATGGAGTCATGTCGGCAAAAAATGGTGGCATTAACGCCATTATTATGACGACGGTTTTAAGCTTTATTTGGTATCAGCGAGGGAACAGGGTTCCAACTGTTAGCTGGGCCAAATTTGGCAATATATTTATGGGATGTTTCTTCATTATAGCCCAACTAAACAATGTATGGTTGGCTTGCTATGGATATTTCATTCCTGCCAACGTTCGAATTGGTTTGTCGGTGCCTCAGGTTGCCGGGACATTGTCTTGTCTTCTGTTAATGACGCCGCTGAATCTTGCGATGTTAAAAAATGGAAGACAGTTAGGACCGATTAGATGGGGTCAAATTCCACCACGGTCGCAATATGCCATCATCATGTTGGCCACCGCATTCACTTGGATGATGGGATTGATGGGCTATATCCGTTCTTCAGTGAGATTGTTCTGGCACGTTAACGAGGTTATGCGGGATAACTCTCCATGGGCTTATACCCATACAATCGGGTTTGCAGCCAACGTTATTTCGTTTAACGTGTTGTTTTTCTGGATCAGTATTATGTTTGTCTTTTGGTTAGGAACCCTCGGTGCGAAAAAAGTTCCGGTTCCTTCACCGGCCGGGCAGCCAGTTCCATCTCCTCAGTCTGCAACTGGTCATTGAACGAAAAATACAATTACAAACAATCGTGGGGCTGCATTAGGCAGCCCCCAAGTTGGAGGATTGCACTGTGGTTGAGTTATTGGGACGGGCAATAGGGATGGGTTGGCCGGTATTGCTGATGCTGGTTGGGTTGTTGCTATATTTTCAGGCAACAATTTCTGATCCGGTAAAAAAGAAAAAAGCGAGCTTCCAAACAATAGTTGGAATTTTCTGCGCATTCTTGGCCTTTATCGCAATTTCCAATTATACGCATAACTTTGAAGGAGAAAGTCGTTTACTGCCGGTTTCTCTGGTCATGATCACAATCATGGCATTTGTGATGGGCCTCTATTTTCCCAATATTAGTGCATTGATGAAAATTGGAGGCTTTATGTTTTTTGTAGCTGCCGCCCTCTCAGGCTACGGAAATTGGCTCCCTCAAGTCGAAGGAGGGTTTCCTCCTCCTGTTGTCAAGTTGGACTTCCAAAGCATGTCAGCCCAACAGTTGGGTGATGAGGGAGAGAAAATCATTTTCGGTGGAATTGGCCAAAGTAAAACACAAGGGGCAATCGGAAAGGGTCAATGCCCATTATGCCATGGATTCCAACAGGGTTTTTTGAGTGAGCGTGCACCGAATCTCTATGGAATTCCTGATACGGCTCCTGAGAGATTAAAAGAACCGAATTATCACATGAATAATCCAGAGGCGCGCACCACTGAACAAAAGGAAGCTTTTCCAGGGTCTGGGACAGCAACGAATGCGCAAGAATATATCGCCGAGTCTCATGCATGTCCAAGCTGTTTCGTTGTTACTGGTTTTGGTGTGAAGGGGTCGAACGATACGGTAAGTCCTATGCCAAAGATTCACAAACCACCGATATCTTTAACTTTGGGTGAATTGGCCGCTGTGGACACCTGGATATACACTCGGGAAGGAAAAGAACCTCCGCCCTATGAAGAAATCGTCGCTTCGTATGAAAAATTCATCCCTGAGGCCGATCGCCCATCGGCTGGTGGAGAGGAAGAAGCTGGGGGAGGTGGTGGAAATCTTTTAGCTGACGGTAGCGAACCATACGACAAGCTCTTTATGAAGGCAGGCTGCCCGGCATGTCATACGATTCCAGGAATTGAAGGGGCGACTGGAAAAGTAGGTCCTCTCCTAATGGAGGGCTCGAACGCTCCAAATCGTCTTAAAGATCCAGCTTACCAGGGTAAAGCCAAATCGCCAAAGGAATATATTACGGAGTCAATATTGAATCCAAGTGCCTACGTCGTGAAAGATTTCCCTGACAATCAAATGCCAAAGGATTTTGGTGTTAGATTAACGGGAGGGGCTCTTAGTAAAATGGTTGATTACTTGGCGCAGTTAAAAGAAGGCCAACCTTTACCTCCAAAAGAATAAGAAATATTAATTTAGGGGACAACCCTTTATAAGGAGTAAGGAAGAATGACGTGGCTAAAACTAGTTGAAGGCTACATGCCGATGCAGATGATTTCCGAGTTGGCGGTCTGCATCCTTGTGTTTTCTATTATTAACTATTCACTAAAAAGAGCCGGCATGGGTTTGCCAAAATTTTGGGCAGGGATCTTTGTCTGGTGTTTTGTGAATTTGTTCTATCTCAAATATCGGATCTATCCGCCCATTCCATTTTCCGTGCGGGCAATTTATGGGACGGTTTCCGCTTGCGGTATTTTTATGTGGGTCTCTGGCTCACAGCAGGAGTGGGAGGAGTTTAAACGCCCCATAATTAATGTTTTGGATGCCAAAACAGGAATGACAAAGTTCATTCGAACAGCCTTATTGATTTTATTACCAATCGGGCTTTGGGGATTTGCCTACAATTCTTTTCTTCCTAGCTTTGATGAACCCATTGAATTGAGAACCGTACATCCTGCCCCACCGGCTACGACTAAAGTCCATGGTAAAACCTATGTATTGCAAACTGCCGCGAATCCCTATCGTATTAATCCAGAAGGAAAATACGATCAGGCATATAGCAACGCTCATATCGTAAGTCAGGATATGGGGCGTTTAATGAAAGATGTGAAAAACCCAGAAGATAATCCATGGGACCCAAATGCTAAAGGCTATATTAAGCATGTTCGGGAAGGCGGAGAGATCTTTTTTCAAAATTGCCATTTCTGTCATGGTGATAATTTAAACGGTCGTGGTCTCTGGGCTTTTGCTTTTAACCCAATTCCTGCCAATTTTACTGATGCAGGAACCATTGCCCAGCTTCAAGAAACATTTGTTTTCTGGCGAGTGGCTAAAGGCGGAATTGGCCTTCCTGGTGAAGGATTTCCATGGGCTTCTGTCATGCCACCCTGGGAACAGCATTTAACGGTCGATGAAATTTGGAAAGTCATCATGTTTGAATACTGGCACACCGGGTATTACCCGCGGACTTGGGAATAAGGAGGACGCGGACATGAATGCAATTCAATTCGATACTGGACACTTTGAAAAGAGGATGGTCATGAAAGAAACGACTACAGCCGGAATTGGTAGGCGTGGCCTAGGAGCCTGGCTTCTGAGTTGCGGTCTCCTTTTTGGCGGAATAGGATTTGCTTCCACGTCCCAGGCAGAAATGGCGGAAGGATTTGCCGAGGGGAGTCGTCCTGCTCCACCATCTGCCGAACAAGTTGAAGCAGGAAAACGCGTGTATTTTACAAAGTGTGTTTGGTGCCATGGCGTTAACGGAGCCGGAGACGGTCCTGGAGCTGACCGCCTTTGGCCAAGACCACGTAATTTTAACGCAGGTACTTTTAAGATTCGTCATACGGCAAGCGGTGAATTGCCCCTCATTGATGTAGATCTATTTCAAACCGTAACCCATGGATTGCCTGGATCCGCAATGCCATCATGGGAAGGTATTTTGACTGAAGACCAACGGAGGGATGTTTTAGCATTCGTAACCACTGAATTGGTCAAGGATCGAAGTTGGCAAGATAAGGAATTTGAAGAATTTCATGTGTTGCAATTAGACTCAATCCAACCAGTTCCTCCTACGGCAGAATCGGTGAAGCGTGGTTCCGAGCTTGTGAAAGAAATGAAGTGTATTGAATGCCATGGGCTGGAGGGTCGTGGGGATGGAAATGCGTTCAACCTCAAGGATGACTGGGGTTTTTCCATTCAACCTGCCGACTGGCATAAATGCTGGAATTTCAGAGGTAGTCGTCAAGACGCCTATAACGTCAAAAATATTTTCAGAACATTTTCGACTGGGGTGAGCGGAACCCCAATGCCCTCGTTTGCAGATAATACTACTGTTGAAGATCGGTGGCACATAGCTAATTATGTTAACCATTTGTGCGAACGAGATAAGGATGTGGACATTGCTGGCGGTAATGTGACGGATGAAATCGCAGCTGCTTTAGTTGCAGCGAAACCAAGGGCAATCGATCCTTTAACGGATAAGCCAAAAGTTGATTTCGTGGTTCCTTCAAAGTTCGTCGAAGGAGAATTACCAGCTGATGAGCATGACGAACGGTGGAACCTGGTTGATCGAAGAATTGTGGCAATGGGTGGGCAGATTACTCACAAACCCAGAAACTTCGTAACCAGAATTGATGATGTCTGGGTTCAATCCCTTTACAATGAAACGCATATTTCATTTATGTTCAGGTGGGATGACCGAACAAAGAGTGTACAAAAAGACAGTGTAGACTGGGAGCCTTACGAAGTGAATCTTGGGGATTATGGGATTGAGGAGCAGCCTCCTGGAGGATCGAAGTTTGCTGATGATCCTGAACATCCAGAATCCATCGCTGCCAAACAAACTTCCTATCAGGTGTTTAATGATGGGCTTGCCTTCCAATTACCGATAAAATGGCAGGAATTGCCTGCACCTCGGAAACCTAGATATTTCTGGGGTGACGAGGGATTTCCCGTTGACATTGCCAAGTGGACGGCCGATGGAGAAATAAAGGCCTATCAGGGTTCCGGTTGGGATGTGGATTTTGAAGATCGTGATGACTTCACGGAACAACTGAAAGTGGTCAAAGCCGAATGGAAGAACGGGCGATGGACGGTTATTATAACCAGACCCCTCAAGGGTGACTACGAAGAAGATGCCTACATCGAGTTGGGAAAATATATCCCTATTAATTTTTTTGTGTGGGATGGCCACAATGGGGATGTTGGGCGGAAGATGGCAGTCTCCGCCTTTTATTATCTGGTGTTAGAACCACCAATTGAAAAGGAAACATATATATATCCAACATTGGCCGCCATTGGATTGGTTCTTGTGGAAGGGTGGATTTTGACTCGGCGTGCCAATAGGCGCAAGGGTAAAGTTTAACACAGTTGTAAACCTCGGAGTTATCCGAAAAAATGAAGGGGGTGGGTAACCACCCCCTTTTTTTATGGCTAATATTAAAAAAAATTCCAACATTTCGGGTGTTATCCTAGCAGGCGGGAAAAGCCGGAGGATGGGAAGGGATAAAAGGACCCTGGAATGGGGAGGAACCAAGTTTCTTGATAAGGTTTGTTTTACCCTAAGCGAGTTATTTGATGAGATAATACTGGTGACTGCAATAGAAGATTATCCTTGCGGGCATCTCCCTGTCCGTTTAGTGACTGACACAATACCTCATCAAGGTTCATTGGGTGGGCTTTTTACCGGGATCAAGGAAGCCTCTTATGGTTCTGTATTTGTTGTGGCTTGCGATATGCCTTTTTTAAATCCTTCTGTTATATCTAGGCTTTGTTCTCTGCCTGAAAATGACGTGGTAATGCCCAAACTTTCGACAGGATATCAGCCTCTTCACGCACGATATTCCAAACGATGCTCCATCATAATGGAGAAGATGATTCAAGAAGGGAATCTTCGGATTCAAAGTCTGATTCAGGAACCATCTCTTTTCATTCAAATTGTGGAGGAGACTTTTTTCGATGACATTGATCCATTTGGGTACTCCTTTTTGAATATTAATACACCCGCCGATTATGAATTTGCCAGGAAAGCTGCCGCTCATCTGCAATAATGGTATGCCTCTTCTTCCTAAAAATTTATTGATTATCCATCCTGGAGCCTTCGGTGACGGATTGTTGGCCTTGCCCGCTATTCGGGTTCTTGAGGCTACGTTTCCCGGGCACCATTTGATTTGGTTTGGACACGAGGAATTAGGAGCTTTGCTTGTTGCTGCCCATGAAGTTCATCAGTCTTACTCTTTTGATAGGCTGGAGGTCTTGACATATCGAGGGACTAATAATTCTCAACAGGAAAAAATTTTGTCGATTATGCGTCGTTGCGATAGAGCCATAGGTTGGTTGGAGGATAAGGATGGAATCTGGCGAAGTTGGTTGGGGGAGGCGGGAATTCAAGATTGTATTTTTCGGTCACCTCATGACAAAACATTGCTAAACCATCATATGCTTGATCGGTATGTGGAAATACTCAAACCGTGGGTTCAGACGAAACATTTTCTGCGTGGCTTAGACATAAACAGGAATCTTACGGGTCCTCTGGTTTTCCCATCAAATTTGGGGAGACTTCCTTCTCCTATCAAGGAGCCACTTATTCTTCTCCATGTTGGAAGTGGCAGTCGATACAAATGTGCCTCTCCCGAATTATGGGCGAGCATTGTCAAGGGCCTGAGGATGGCCCAACCGAAATGGAATATTTGTCTTATAGAAGGACCTGCAGATAATGATTCGGTTCGAAATGTGCAATGCCTCCTGACTCATTTTGAATATGGCATTCTGACAGGAATGGATCTGGTTCAAATAGGGCAATATTTACAGCATGCCAAATTGTTTATCGGGCACGATTCCGGTTTGTCGCATCTAGCCGCAAGTTTTGGGGTACCTTCGGTGTTATTGTTTGGTCCCACTGACCCTGAAAAATGGGCGCCGCGGGGAACTCATGTAGCCGTTATACGAAAATTCTGTTATTGCCTAGAAAAAGCCGCCAGTGCGCATTGTATGGATATGCCGTGTCTTTCTTTTTCCCAAGCTGAAGTCCTCGCAAATGTTGAAGACGTGTTAAGTGGAGTGAAGGCGTCCGTGACCTGCCCAAGCTTCGAGTGTGTTGATGAAGCGTTCACTGTGCCTTGCCTTGGCCAGAATGCTGTGTTACATTCGCCGCGGTCATAAAAAACTCATATATTCTGCGTACATAGGACATTTCATCGTGGAGAAACTTCTCCAAAACCAAGTCATTGAGGCCATCGCGGTTATCCTAGACAAGGTCAGGGAATCTGGCGAAATAAGTTTGAACACGATTCCAACCATTGCCGTGGAACCTCCTAAGCGTCCGGAATGGGGAGATTTTTCTTCTAGTGTCGCGATGACATTGGCCTCACAGGTTCGACAATCGCCTTTGAAAGTAGCCGAATTGTTGGCGACAGGTCTTCGTGCCCAGTTTTCAGAGATATTTGTCCTCGTTACCGTTGCCCCTCCAGGATTTTTGAATTTGACTCTCCATCCCTTCAGGTGGATCCAAGTTTTACGGATGATTCAGGATAAGGGACCGTTATACGGCAACAGCAACATCGGACAAGGGAAACGTATTCTCCTGGAGTTCGTGAGTGCGAATCCGACTGGGCCCTTGCATGTTGGACATGGACGAGGAGCGGCATTGGGACAGGCCATGGCCAGGTTGTTGGCATCTGTCGGATTTAAGGTTACCCGTGAATATTATATTAACGATGCCGGTCGTCAATTACAGTTGTTGGGCCGGTCCGTTTATTCCCGTTATCGAGAGCATTGGGGAAAACCGTTTTCATTTCCCGAGAATGGCTATCATGGAGACTATATAAAAATTGTAGCTGAGTCTGTGGCGAAGACCCATGGGCAAACCTTACTGGATGGCTCCTCAGATGAGGCCGAAACGCTTTGCGCTCAATTGGCCAGTCAGATGCTTTTGGATCGAATTAAAGAGGATTTGTCTACATTTGGTGTTGAATTTGACTCCTGGTTTAGCGAGACATCCCTGCATACGGCTGGCCTTATTCAACAGTCATTGGACGAACTTCGGGAAAAGAAGCTGCTTATAGAAGAGGATGGTGCCTGGTGGTTTCGTTCATCTCAGTTTGGGGATGAAAAGGATCGCGTGGCTCAAAAACAGGATGGGAGCTATACCTACTTAGCGGCCGATATGGCCTACCATCGACAAAAATTAGAACGTGGCTTTGATACCTTAATCAATATTTGGGGTGCGGACCATCATGGGTATATTCCAAGGATGGAAGCGACGGTTCAAGCCTTTGGCTTTGCCAAAGAGGCCTTGCGAATCGTCCTGGTGCAAATGGTGAGCTTGCGACGTGGTGGCCAAAAAATTGAGATGTCGAAGCGAGCCGGTGAATTTGTGACCCTGCGCGAGGTAATTGATGAGGTTGGTCCAGATGCCGCCAAATTCTTTTTCCTGATGAGAAGGGCCGATACCCATTTGGATTTTGATCTGGAATTGGCCAAACAACAGACTTCCGACAATCCCGTCTATTATGTTCAGTATGCGCATGCGCGATTGGCCAGTCTCTTTCGAGTGGCGCAGGAACGCCAAGTACCCCTTCCGACTGTCCAGGATGTCGATCAGGACTTGTTGATTCAGGATGAAGAGTTAGGGCTCATTAAAACGTTGGCACAGTATCCTTTTGTGGTTGAGAACAGTGCGATGGCGTTGGAGCCTCATCGGATCACGTTTTATCTCCAAGAGCTTGCGGCCCAATTGCATGCCTACTACAACAGAAATCGGGTCCTTCCCTCATTGGATTCTGAGAGTAACACCGGGGATACGGGAGACAACATTAAGTTAGGGACAAGTGAGCATACTACAGCGTTGAGTCATGAGCGCATCTACGAACGTATTTCGCCGGACGTGACCGCTGCTCGCTTAGCCCTGCTTCGGCAAGTCCAGACGGTCATTGGTAATGGGCTGGCAATCCTGGGAATTTCTGCCCCGGAGAGGATGTAACATGTATGAAGGTCAAGCATAAGCAGAGATAATGTCTAAAGATCAATCTACTATACAATCAGGTTCCAATCGTTTTCATATTCAGCATACGTTGCCGTCTGGTCCTGCGAGGGTTGGACGGATTTTAACATCCCATGGTGAGATCGACACTCCTGCCTTTATGCCGGTTGGCTCACAGGGGACGGTCAAAGGACTGGACCCGGATGAAGTCCGCGAATGCGGGTTTCATATGGTTCTGGGGAATGCCTATCATCTATTTTTGCGACCGGGGCATGAACTCATTGAATCTCTGGGTGGGCTTCATGCTTTCATGCAATGGCCCGGAGCGATTTTGACCGACAGTGGTGGCTACCAGATGGTGAGCCTGGCCGATCTTTGTGAGGTGACGGAGGAGGGAGTCGGCTTTCGTTCTCATATCGACGGTGCGTGGCATTTACTCTCACCAGAAAAAAGCATGGCCATCCAGGTTGCACTTGGCTCCGATATTATGATGGTTCTTGACCACTGTCCGACTTTTCCTTGTACCGAAGAGCAAGCGCGTGAGGCTGTACAGCGAACGACCAGGTGGGCTCAGCGATGTGCTGGGGTCCCGAGAAAAGAGCATCAGTGGCTGTTTGGAATTGTTCAGGGAGGAGTCTTTGTCCAATTAAGGCAAGAATCGACTCAGGAGTTGGTCAATTTGAATATGGATGGCTATGCTTTGGGTGGATTATCCTTGGGAGAAGAAAAGGCCGAAATGTTGGCGATGATCGAGACAGTGATTGCCCAGCTCCCCCTCAGTCGTCCTCGCTACTTAATGGGAGTTGGGCTTCCTGAAGATATTGTGGAAGGGGTGGCTCGGGGATTGGATTTATTTGATTGCGTGATCCCGACCAGGCATGGGCGCACCGGTTGGCTGTTTACCTCGACAGGGAAGGTATTGATTAAACAGGCTCGCTATGCCCGTGATCCCAATCCCATTGATAGCCAATGTGGGTGTCCGGTCTGCCAACGGTTTTCCAGAGCCTATTTGCGGCACTTGTTTTTATCGCATGAAATGTTAGGCGTCCGTCTGAATACGATCCATAATCTTTGGTATTATGGCTCGCTCATGAAGGGGCTACGACAAGCAATCAGTGCGAATCAGTTTGACGACTACCGGAAAGATTTTTACCGCCGACGCGAGTGTGACACAAGTGAAACGCTCATTCAGGAAGTATCGACCGGATCGAATGGGTTGGCCACAGACACATTTTAATTGAGGTACTTATGAACCTAGATTCCTATGCTTGGGCCCAAGCCGGGGGAGCCGGCCCCGATGCCTCCGCCGGCTTATTATCGCTCATTCCTTTTCTTCTGATTTTTGTGGTGTTTTATTTTTTGCTTATTTTGCCGCAGCAACGTCGGCAAAAAAAACAACGGGAATTGTTGGATAGCCTAAAAAAAGGCGATAAGGTCATCACGTCTTCTGGAATTTGGGGAACCGTGACCAATTTGGATAAGGAAACGGCTACCCTGCAAGTCGCGGATAATACGAAAATTCGGTTGCAACGCGATCATATCGCGAGCATCCGTACATCGAATGAATCATGATGGATCAAGGGGTAGATAAATGAAAAAGCTTCGTGGGAGGTTGTTCCTCCTTTGTGTGGTCACGGTGGTGTCCGTCATCCTGGCCCTTCCTTCGTTCCCAGGCCTGTTCCAATCGTTGCCTGATGGGGTCAAGCGGATATTAAGTCATCGTGGGCTTTCCTTGGGTCTCGATCTTCAGGGAGGTATTCACCTGGTCTTGGAAGTCGAAGAGGAGCGGGCGGTGGAGATTGCCGTTGATCGAATTCGTAAGGCTGCTGAGGATCTGCTGAAGGATAAGGCGATCATGGTAGAGGGGGTTCGTCGTGAGGGGTCGAAGCTGATTGTCATCACCCTACAACAAGAAGCCGATGGGGAGAAAGTCCGAACGCTACTCGATGAGGCTTTCCCGAACTTTGAGTCGCAACATCCTTCAGGAACGCGTTTGGTATACGAACTCCGCTCTACCGAGGTGGAACGAATCAAGACCTCAGCCATCAACCAGGCACTTGAAACCCTCAGAAACCGGATAGATGAATTTGGTGTCGCCGAACCGCTTATCCAACGCTTGGGGCTCAACCAAATTGCGATTCAATTGCCTGGCGTCAAGGACCCTCAACGGGCTAAAGATCTCATCCAAGAAACGGCTCTCTTAGAATTTAAATTGTTGGAGGAGTCCAAGGCCGCATTGGATTTGCCGCCTCAAGTTGAAAAAGGCCAAGAAGATACGGTGAGGAAGTCCCTAGAGGGTAAGCTTCCTGATGGGGCAGAAATTCTCTTTGAAACGGCGATTTCAGAGCCGGATGGTCGGGCGTATAGTATTCCCTATCTGGTGAAAAAAGATGCCGTTCTCATCGGAGATGTGCTACAGGATGCGCGCGTGACGATTGGGGATTTCAATGAGCCGATTGTCAGTATTACCTTTGACAGCAAAGGGGCTCGAGAATTTGATGAGCTCACCGCTGCCAATATCGGTAAACGGATGGCGGTGGTCCTGGATGGGAAGGTGTATTCGGCACCCGTCATTCGAGATCGTATAAGCGGAGGCCGGGCGATTATTGAAGGCACCTTTAGCACTGCAGAAGCGAATGATCTGGCTGTGGTGCTGCGGGCTGGTGCGTTACCGGCACCATTGAAAACCTTGCAGGATTTAACCGTTGGACCTTCTCTGGGACAGGATTCAATTGAGAAGGGGTTACGAACGACTCTTATTGCCGGGACACTGGTCCTCATTTTTATGATTGTATATTACCGGCTCTCCGGTCTTATCGCCAATATGGCTGTGTTTCTCAATTTAATCTGTTTGCTTGGAGCGTTATCAGGGCTTAATGCCACCTTAACGTTACCAGGCATTGCCGGAATTATTTTGACCATTGGAATGGGGGTCGACTCCAATGTGTTGATATTTGAGCGAATTAGAGAGGAGCTTCGCCAGGGCCGTCCCGTACGTTTAGCCGTAGATAGTGGCTATAATAAAGCCTTTTTGACAATCGTCGATTCCCATGTGACCACCCTGATCACGGGGTTGGCGCTGTTTTTATTCGGAACCGGACCTATTAAAGGGTTTGCGGTAACCTTGTGCTTGGGAATTGCTATTAACTTGTTTACGGCGTTGGTGGGGACGAAGGTGGTGTTTGATTTCCTGAACCGACGAAAATTGGACTCACTCAGTATCTAAGGGGTTGCCTTGGTGATATCAGGTTGGCCCCTTGCTGGTTGGGGATGGGAGGCAGGCGGCAGTATCAAAAACAAGGATTGCTAGATTAAAGGGCGTTATCACAAGCTCATAGACAGGGGATATTCTTTGGGGAGGAGAAATTTTTGGTCATGATGGAAATTCTTGGGAAAACAGATATTGATTTTATGGGAAAGCGGAACATTGCTTTCACGGTATCGGGCATTCTGGCTTCTCTGGGATTGGTGGCCGTTATCGGGATTCTGTTCGGATGGGCAAATCTGGGTATCGATTTTGCCGGGGGAACGGCAGTTCAACTTAAATTTGATAAACCACTTCTGATTGCCGAGGCCAGGAAAGCCTTGGATGCGCATGGATTGGGTTCCGCTGAACTTCAGGAGTTTCCTCAGGATCAGAAGCTCTTGATTCGTGTAAAAACCGAAACCACGATCGAAGAAAGAATCAGTGAGAACATCATTCAGGCTTTTCAAGCTGAATTTCCTGACCATGGATTTGTCGTGGATTCCAGTACTTCAATAGGACCCACAATTGGAAAGAAACTGCAAGAAGATGCCTTGATAGCGGTTATCCTTTCACTTGCAGGGATTATCCTCTATGTCGCCGTTCGTTTTGAGTTTCGTTTTGGCGTGGCTGCAGCCATTGCCACTTTTCATGATGTTCTGGCGGTGTTGGGAATATATTTTCTGTTGAATACAGAAATTACGCTGCTGGTGGTGACGGCGCTATTAACCCTGGCAGGGTATTCTTTGACCGATACCGTGATTGTGTTTGACCGGATTCGTGAAAATCTTCGTCAAAGGAGACGGGAAACGACGACGACGATTATTAATAACGGAATTAATCAGGTCTTGAGCAGAACATTGATTACGACATTGACTGTGGTTTTGGTCTTGGTGCCGCTGACTATTTGGGGAGGGGAAGTCTTACATGATTTTTCATTGGCCTTACTGTTGGGGGTCATGGTGGGGACCTATTCCTCGATTTTTGTCGCGAGTCCACTTCTCTTACTTTGGCCTGGTGCCGAGGGAAAACTATTAAGCCGAGGTAAATAGTCTTCATTGTTACCATTTCTTGACATCAAGGAAAAAGGAGTACCAAAATGTAGAAAATCATAGGAGTTAGACATTTTTTATGGACATTGCGATGTTACCAAAGTGAAACGCTTTGGGTTTCCCCTCCAACTAAAGGGCAAGACGATTCTGGCGATGGTGCTGGTTGGTCTTCTGCCCCTTATTCTTTCCCTCCTCCTCACATATTTTGAAGAAAAACGTGCTCTAAGGGAAGCCGCTGGTATCACCATGAAGGGGATTGCGGTGGAAGTGGCCCGTAAAGTGGAGACACAGATTGTTCGTGGAATTAACGAAGCGCAACAGCTGGCCACGATACCCTTTATTCGAAGTGCCATCATGAATTCCAACCGGAGTTATGCTGATAAAAATCCAGATGAAATTCAAGCCCTAATTCAACAGTGGCAGGAAAGTTGGCGGGCCCAATCCAATAAGGATGAGTTCCCGGTTTTTCTGAACAAATATGCGACAGACTACCTAATTCAATGGCACGCGATTCGAAAATCGGATTACCTCGCGATTGTTGTAGTTGATACGCAGGGGGCATTGGTGTTGAGCTCTTTTCCACAAGTCAATTTTTTCCATGGAAACAGTCTCTGGTGGGAGGCCGTGGTTCAACATCATGATGCCCAGGCGTTTGTGAGCGATTTGTCATTTGATCCAGGGTTTGGGACTCATGTCCTGAATGTTGGTGTCCCGATTTGGGATGATCATCGAGAGTACGTAGTGGGAGCCATCAGTATTCTTCTGAGGAGGGACTCGTTATTTCGATCAATTTCTGAAGTAGCCGCCGGGAAAACAGGTCATGCCATGTTAACGGCATCCGATGGAATGCCGATTCTTTGTCCCGCGTTTTCTTTGGAAGAGCACGTGATGCCGCCTAATGTGGTCAGTGCATTTCAACAAGGTGGAGTTGGGTGGTTGGTTGCCGATCCGGATTCACATGGTATGCCGAATGCCATTGTTGGTTATGCTCCTCTTCACTTGGGAATGCCACTCGCTCCGGAAAGTTTTGGAGGGAAGTCCTGGCATATGTTGACCAGCCAAGATTCTGCCGAGACGTATGCTCCACTGGATCAATTATTAAGTAAGGTCATCTTCTATGGCATCTCTGTTTTTGTCATCTTGTGGGGGGCGGGAGTCGTGGTTGCTGGCCGGATCGTGAAACCCATTCAAGCCTTATCGCAGGGAGTTGAGCAATTTGGGGGTGGGAATCTTTCGGAAAAAATTGCGATACGTACCGGTGATGAAATCGAACGCTTGGCTGATACATTCAATGCCATGGCGGACAATCTTCAACATTCGTTCTCTGAGTTGAATCAGAAAGTGGATGAAATCGGGCGATTGGAGCAGAAATATCGTGATCTCATTGAAAATGCTCCAGAAATGATTCATCAATTAGATCCCGCAGGGCGGTTCGTCCATGTGAATACGACTGAGTTGCAAAAGTTGGGATATTCGCTCGTCGACATGCTTGAGATGTCGCTCTGGGATATTGTCCCGGTGGAACAACAAGAGGGGGTGCGGGCCTATGTCCAAGGGCTGGCCTTAGGTGGGGCGCGCTCCATAGAAACTGTTTTTCGTACGAAATCACGTGAAGTGATGGATGTGGAAATTCATTCAACAACGTTGATGGATCCGGGGACCCATTTGGTGGTGTATTCGAGAGGATTTGTGAGGGATATCACTGCCCGCAAGGCTCTGGAACGTGAAGTTGAGCGATACACTACCCAATTGGAAGGGCTTGTGGCCGAAAGAACCCAACAACTTTCTGACTCAGAGGCTGGCTATAAGGCGTTATTTAATTTGGCTGCCGATTCAATCTTTGTGGTTGATTCGGAAGGCCGTATCTTGGATGTCAATGCGCGTGAACGGGAAATTCTGGGGTATGTCCCTTCTGATTTGGAAGGCGCGTACTTTGTGAAGCTTGTTCCTCCGGCATTCCAGATGATCAGTCAGAATTTGTTGGAACGAGTCAGTGGGGAAGAGTCAAAGGTGCCCACGACAGAGATTGATGTCTATGACCGGCAAGGCATCATGAAGTCCATGGAGATGGACCTGGTTCGCATCGATATGGGTGGAAGCGCCTCAATCATGGTGCAGTTGCGAGATATTACCGAGCATAAAAAGCTTGAAGCTGAACTGCAACGATACAATGAAGTCCTGGAAGAGAAAGTCTCTGAGCGTACACGTGAAATTGAACAAGCCAAGCTGTACATTGAAAGTTTGCTGGAAAATGCAAATGACGTGATTTATACATTGGACGTTGATTTACGGTTTACTTATGTCAATGGGAAAGTTGATGCATGGGGATATCGAAAGGAAGACTTGATTGGTAAACCGTATCTTTCGTTACTCTCCAAGCGGTATCGTGGCCGTTATTTGAAGGAAACATTGGATCTTGGGACAAAGCAAGTCTACGAAGTGGAGGTGGTCAGTCGAGAGGGAGAGTTGCGGTCGGTTCTGGTGAGTGTGGCCCCGCTTCTCAATGATGAAGGCGGTTACACCGGAGTATTGGGTATTGCCAGGGATATTACGGAACGGAAGCATTTGGAACGCCAGGTGCAGAATTCTGAGCGGTTAGCCTCCATTGGTAAGCTGGCCGCCGGGGTTGCACATGAAATCAATAATCCGTTAGGTGGAATTTTGAATTGTTTATATAATATTCGAAAGGGAACGTTGACGCCTGAGCGGTCTCAGGAGTATTTGCATTTTATGGAGGATGGATTGCGACGCGTTCAACGCATTGTTCGGCAGCTCCTGGATTTTTCCCAGCAACGCGAACCGGAATTAGCCATGACGGATCTTCATCAAATTTTAGACCGAGTCCTGGTATTGACCGAGCATGTATTTCTGGTCAAACATGCCACTCTGAAAAAGGTCTATGATGAGACGCTGCCAATGGTGATGGTCGATGCGCATATGATTGAGCAGGTGATTATGAACTTAGTCCTGAATGCGGTGCAGGCACTCAAAGAGGGTGGCCAGGTAACATTGCGTACTCGAAAGCAGGAAGAAGGATATGAGATTGAAGTGGAGGATACTGGGTGCGGAATACCTCAAGAGATTCGACCTCATATTTTTGATCCCTTTTTTACGACGAAAGGGACTGGAGAGGGGACCGGGTTGGGATTGTCGGTGAGTTTGGGAATTGTGCAGCGGCACGCAGGTGAAATGTTGGTTGATAGTGAAGAGGGAAAAGGCACTCGTTTCACCATTCGGTTGCCATTGGTTCGATCTCGTGTGGGCACTCCTGTAAGGGTAGGCACATGACTCACGGTTCCGTTTTGATAATTGATGATGAGCCCTTGATGCGAGTCTCTATGGTCGATGCGCTGAAAGCTATCGGCTATGTTGTACAGGAAGCCAGTTCCGGGTTGGAGGGGCTCGAGCGGTTGCGAACTTCACGGTTTAATTTGGTCATTACTGATTTGCGATTGCCCGGTGTGGATGGACTGCATATCGTGAAGCAGTGCCGGGAGCAGTGCCCTGGCACGGAAGTAATAGTTATTACGGCACATGGTTCCGTTGACACGGCTGTCGATGCGATGAAAAGCGGTGCCTACGACTATATTACGAAACCCTTTTCTATGGATGAATTGTTGTTGAGTGTGCAGCGGGTCTGTGCAGTGGTAGCTCTTCGCGAAGAGAATCGGGTGTTACGGGATGCATTGGAAAAGAAATTTAGTTTCCAAGGGATTGTGGGAAAAAATGAGCGGATGCGACAAGTGCTGGAGAAAGTCAAGTTAGTCTCGGCCACTGACGCGACGGTTTTAGTGGTAGGGGAAAGTGGAACGGGAAAGGAGTTGATTGCCAATGCCATCCATACCAATAGCGCTCGCCGAAATCATGCCTTGGTCAAAGTGAGCTGTGCCGCGCTACCGGAAACGCTGTTGGAAGCTGAACTGTTCGGGCATGAAAAGGGAGCGTTTACAGGGGCCCTCCGGCAACGGCAGGGTCGATTCGAACTTGCTCATCAGGGAACCCTTTTTTTGGATGAGATCGGCGAAATTTCCCCGTTGGTCCAGATCAAATTGCTCCGTGTTCTGCAGGAACGGCAATTTGAACGCGTCGGGGGAAATGATACGATTGAAGTGGATGTGCGTTTAGTGTGTGCAACGCAGAAGGATTTGCGGAAAGAAGTTGAACAAGGACGATTCCGGGAAGATCTCTATTATCGATTGAATGTGGTGCCGGTTCAGCTTCCTCCTCTCCGAGAACGTCGAGAAGATATTTTCATGATCGCCCAGCATTTTTTGGAGACGATGTCAGGTCGAAATCACCAAGAACCCAAGGCCTTATCACGGCAAGCTCGCGAGGTGTTATTGCAGTATTCCTTTCCAGGGAATGTCCGCGAATTGGAAAATACTATTGAGCGGGCTTTAGCTTTGGCACAACACAGTCAAGAAATCCAGGTTTGGGATCTCTGTGGACAGAGTCGTTGTCCATATGCGGGAGGAGAACCGCAAAAAGGATGTGGGTTTTGCGGGAATCAGGAAGGCAGGAGAGGCGTGAAAAATGGGGCGATGGAAACATTGGCCGAAGCGCGGGAGCATTTTGAACGGGAGCATATTCTTGAAATACTCAATCGCACAGGGTGGAGTCGGATGACGGCTTCGAAGGTTTTAGGATTATCGAGAAAAGGCCTTTGGGAAAAATGTAAACGGTATGGAATTGTGCGGGCATACGACTCACCGGACCCTGAGAAGGGTGATGAGGATGGCGGTTGAAAGGTCAGCTCTATATTAGAAAAGGTAAGCTGCCCTGATTAACTGAAGCTTAGGGTTTCCGAGACGGGATTATTCTCCACCATCCCAGAGGGTTATGATTCGGTCATTTCCGGCTGTGGCGAGGTATTTCCCATCAGAAGACAAGGCGATTCCCCTGACAGGTCCTTTGTGCGACCGAATCGTTCGAAATTGACGGCCGGTTTGGATGTCCCACATTTTGACGGTCCCGTCATCGCTGGCGCTGATAAGTACCTGGCCATCCTGGGTCACAATAAGATTTCTCACCCATTCAGAGTGACCTTTCAGTGTGCGGCGTTCTTCCATCGTGGGCATATCCCAGAATTTAATTGTACAGTCGCGACTTCCTGAGATCATGGTTCTCCCGTCAGGAGTAAAGGTGAGGGCCCCAATCCAATATTCCATGGGTTTTTGAAATCCGCCTTGGTCGTCTACGTAGAAACCACGATTTTCGGTCTCTTCGTCATCGGCCTCATCTCTCCAATGGCCATTGTGTACGATTTTTTCTTCCCCGCTTGGCAAAACCTCATAGAGCTTAATTTTTCCTATATCGGTGCCAGCCACCAGGTGAATGCCGTCAGGTGAAAATGCTGTGCAGACACTCCAATTATGGTCGTATTGATCCTTACCAAGCAGCGTCATGAGTTCGGTGCCTGTGGTCACCTCCCAAATTTTGATGTCTTTATTCTGTCCGGCCCTGGCGAGCATGAGCCCGTCTGGGGAGAAGGAAATACTGCATACGGCATGGTCGTAACGGGTAAAGAGTAACCGAAGAGATTCTCCGGTTTGAGGATTCCACAGTCGAATGGTCCGGTCCTCACTTGCAGAAGCGATTATTTGGCCGTCAGGGCTATACTTGACTTCTCGCACGACATGTGTGTGCCCTCGTAGGGAACGAAGAATGCGGCCGGTCTCAATATCCCAAATCCGGATAAAACGATCATTCCCTCCGCTTGCTAATGTCAGCCCATCCGGAGAAAAGGCGACAGCCCAAATCTCCTGTGTGTGGCCACGGAATGATTTCAGTTCCCTGGCACCGCCTTTCCAATAGGCCAGTGAATCGATGAGTGTCGGAGGTTGCGAACCAGGATTCTTGATGAACCCGGGGTTAGAACTGAGTGTGTCTGGGCTTGTTGGCTGGGTCATGAAATTCCTCGCTTCGAAAACAGATTGACATCCAAGGGATCGGCTAAAGGGAATCAGGAATGATGAATGGGATTCTCTTGCCAAAAGGGAAAACGCATTCCTATAATTCAATTGGTTATGATACTAAACGGCGCTTTTCGAGGGAGTCAAGGTAGCTACCTCCCAAATTATTGTGAATTTATTTATTACGGTGATCATCTTCCCAGCAACAAAACTCGTCTGGTGGTGATCTTGCGGTAAACGGAGGTTTGCTCATGGAAATTCGTTTTCAACCCGCCCTCCTTCAGGAGGTGATTGATTCGTTCGCTGAAAAAACTGAGCGTGAAGGGGACCCGACTTATTTTAATGAATTTCATGAGTTTGCCGATCCCATTTACGAGAAGTTTTCTCTCGATGACCGCGATCCGGAGTTCAAGCGCCTCTATCAACACTTATTTGCTAAATGGGGGTTTGCCGATATTCTTCGTGACGCTTTTGATGACTTCCCGGTTTTGCGAGATAAAACCGGGATTGTGTTGGTGCGGGGGGTATTGAAAGAAGATCAGGAAGGGGTGGATGTTCTTCGGAAGTGGGGGGTGGTCGAAGAAAAACTCGCTCGTCAATTTGAAGAGGCCGGGAAAAAAGGGGTGGGGATTAAATTGATCCCTCGGCGATTTTATGATCCAGCCATTACCCGTTACCTGCGACATGAGTTAACGCATATCTCTGACATGTTAGATGAGGCTTTTGGTTACGATCCTGACACAAAAGTGGGGTTGAACCCCGGGGAAGAACATTTGATTTTAAATCGTTACCGTGTGCTGTGGAACCTTCATGTCGATAGCCGGATTGCCCGAACAGGCAAAGAACCGATGTTTTCCAAGGAATATCGGTTTCGAGAGTTCCGTTCTTGGTATCGAAAAATTCCTCCAGGCCAGGTGGAGTCTGTGTTTGAAGGAGTCTGGCAGACGGATTATCTTACTCATGCCGAATTAGTGGAAATGGCTTCGGATACGATACGAGTGATTGAGAGAGCGATTGAGGTTGAGGACAGTGAGGTGCCTGATGTGCCAACCAAACCCATGCTTCTCCCAGGGTTTCCGTGTCCTCTTTGTCGATTCCCAACTTATACTTGGGTGGAAAATATGGATGAGACGCTTGAAGGTTTTGTCTTAGATTATATTCGCGAAAATCACCCAGGATGGGATGTGGAATATGGAGCCTGTGACAGATGCGTGGAGGTGTACAAGCTGCGGGCCTCAGGAGTGGTATAAATTTGCACACGACCTTATCTCGTGTCCCATTAGTTTCATTGGTTTTAGCCTGTTGAAAGTGTCGTAATGTCGGACTCCCATCTGCCAAACCAGCCTTCGTCCAATCCGACATTAGGTCGAAGAATGTTTCTTCGACAGTCGGCAATTTCCATAGGTGCCACAGTTCATGAATTCGTAAAACATCGCGATGCTCCTTCACCAATAAAAAAGGAGCAGCCTGTTCCTGAGAAAACGGGGTGGCTCCGTCCCCCAGGTGCTGTGGATGAGGAGTTGTTTTTGGAGCGCTGCACTGGATGCGCTGATTGTGTCGAGGTTTGTCCTCACGATGCAATTCAGATGTTATTGAGCAACGATACTCCCGTTATCTATCCAGGGGAAACCCCATGCGAATTATGTGAGGATCTTCCTTGTATTGGGGCCTGTACTACGGAGGCTCTGTTGCCTGTTGCGGATCGTTTTCAGGTAAATATGGGAGTGGCGAAAGTTTTGTCAAAAATGTGTACGGCGGGAGCTGGCTGCAATGCGTGTGTTTCTAAATGTCCCACGGAGGCACTCTCGATGGATTTTGCCTCATATCACATTCGTGTAGATGATTCGGTTTGCGTGGGTTGTGGTATATGCCAATATATTTGTGGAACAGTAAATGACCGTAGCGCAATTCGGATTGTTTCTAGATGAGGAACGTGAGGTATTTTTCGCTTAGTGATGTTGAAAGCTTAAGTGATCTGGGGGAAAAGTATGAATATGGACCTTTTGCGGGGAGGTATGGAAAGTGGACGGAGGCATAAAATGGGATTTTTCTGTGTGGATTCTAAGGTAAATTTAGGGGATTCAAGTTGCAGGAAAATTCTGGAAAACGTGGGGCTATGAGGGATATTGAAGTCTTGACTTCATAGGGCTGTTGTCCTATTATCTGATCCCTTTTTCATGAATCCTTAATGGCCCTGACAATGATCCTAATTGAAGCAAATGCTTAAGAAATGTAAAAATTTTAAAAGTTAGGTGAAATATGACATCAGGCGTTAAAGAGGGGAAAAAAGCAGGGAAAAGCGGAATGCCAGTTTCTGGAAATGAAAAGGCCGTCAAAATTTCTCCAAAAGATGCGCCAGCTGTTGATCGGGCACTTTGTCGCAGTAAGCTTTACTTGTTGGTATCCTGGGGATATCTTTACCCGGAAGATGAGGAGTTTCTCGATTACCTTCAAAGTGGGGAATTTGTCGAGGATGGAAAATCGGCATTAGAAGGGCTGAAAAAAGAATTACAAAATATAGGGGGCGATGAAGCACAAGAGCGTCTTGATGCACTGGTGGGCAATTTTGATGCGATTGAAGCTTGGATTTCATCAGAAGGCGAAAACTGGAGCCTCCAAGACTTACGAGATGAGCATCGTCGAGTGTTTAGCAATGTCATCGCGTTAGATTGTCCGCCATACGAGACATTATTTGGAAATGACCATGTTTTCGGCCAGTCATATGTGATGGGAGACATTGCCGGTTTTTATAGTGCATTTGGCCTTCAGCTTTCTCCGGATATTCATGAACGCCTGGATCATTTGAGTGTAGAGTTGGAATTTATGCATTATCTGGCATATAAAGAATCATATGCGATTCTTCATGATGGAGCAGAAAAACTAAAAACCGTCATTGAAGCTGAGAAAAAATTTGTTAAAGAGCATATTGGTCGATGGGTTCCTTTATTTTCAGGAATGTTAAATAGAAAGGCCGATTACGGATTTTATAAGATTTTGGCTGATTTTACCTCTCATTGGATTGCTTTCGATGTTGCATTTTTAGGGGTAACGCCTCAACCTTATTCAGAAACAGATTATCGCCCTGCCTCATACAATAACCCTGAAGGCCAAAGCTTTGAATGTGGTGCTCAAGATCAAGGAAATGAGCTAAGCCTCCTGATGAGTGAAGTTGGGGCTGATGCATTTTTGGATAAGGAAAGTGGAACATCTGGCCAATCAGGAAATGCATAGTGAAGGATTGGGTTAAGTCATTTTTGAAAATTAGTTTTAGTGGCGACAGGTTTGAGGAGACAGGTAGTTAGCAGCCTTTTCGGTTTTAATCTTTTATCAAAGGAGGATGCGTCATTATGAGATTGGTGCAGACGCGTAACAAACGACTGGTGTTTGGCGTTCTTCTGTCTGTCCTGGTGGTGTGTGTAGGTTTGACCATTGGGCAGATTCCGCTGGCCGTCTCGCAGCCGGTGACGATTCCGGTTGGCAAAATTACTGGCCCAATTCCTATGGATGCGGCGAATCCTGTATGGGAATCCGTGCCCGGTATCGTTGCCCCATTAAGTGGGCAGACGATAACTACCCCAATGCACCCGAACATTTCAGTGAAAACTGTGATGATCAAGATGGCAACAAATGGCGAGGAAATCGGCGTTTGGGCCAACTGGGGTGACCAAACATTAAATAACACCACTATTGGTCCTCAGGATTTCAGAGATCAAGTGGCGGTTCAATTCCCTGTGCAATCTGCAGGCGCACCTCCATTCCAATGTATGGGACAGTCTGGTGGGACGGTCAACATATGGCGTTGGAATGCGGAATGGCAAAAAGATCTTGGAGCTGGCGTGGCCGGTATGTGGGATGTGGACAACCAATATCCCTCCATAGCATGGGATTACTACTATGAAGAGCCAGCTGGTGGTGTGACCTATCCTGACCGAATTGGTCGGAGTTTAGGGCCATTTAACCCTGGTATTTGGTCTGGCAACATCATGTCCGACCCCAACCTGAGGTTAGGATCTGTCGAAGACTTGAATGCTAACGGTTTTAGTACCTTGACTACCCAAGCGTCCCAAGACGTGGTTGGTAATGGATTATGGGAACCATATGGGTCACTGAAAGGTGGATGCTGCAGCGGTCCTACCTGGAGGGTGGTAATGAAGAGGAGTCTCAAGACTCAAGACCCCAATGATGTTCAGTTCGCGGCAGGGGCCAGCTTCCCAGTAGCTTTTGCGGTATGGGACGGCTCAAACGTAGAACGTAACGGGATGAAAGGGATTTCGACTTGGTTTACGGCTCAAATGCCAAACTAAGTTCATCCTTTTTTTTCATCAGGTCCTTGATCATATAGGACGATAGCTAAGCCTGAAGACCTCCGGTAATGGACTCCAGTAATGGGGAAAGTTGCCGGAGGTTTTTTTATAACCACATTTTTTCGAATAAATGTGTATGCGATAAGGCAAGAAAAGGCTAATTGTTGCATTAAAGAGAATGGGACGTGTATAAATTTAAGATAGTAATCTTTTTTTCTCCTTATTATCCCCATTACCTGGGAGCCGCATTGTGAAAATTTCACTTTTATTCCCTCCTAGTTGGCATCCCTCTCAGCCTTATTTGAGTGTTCCCTGTCTTTCAGCCTTTCTTGAAAAATCTGGTGTTCCAGTTCATCAGCAACGAGATTTAAATATTGAGTTGCTTGATAGGGTGTTAACTAAAGGCTTTGGTTTAGATATTTATCCACGGTTAGTTGATTTGGTGAAAAAACTGGAAGTATCGGTTTCTGGAGATACCGGTTACGGGAGTAAGGAGCATTATGCTCGTGTTGTTGAATCACTTGACCGGTTTCCTTATCTCATAGATGAAATCGAACCCGTTAAAGCCTCTTTGCGTGGAGAAGAGTTTTATGACATTGAGCGTTACCGAGAATGTCTTTTTTTAATTGATCGGTGGCTGGAAGTCGTATCTTCTCTGTATTTTCCGACCAGGATAACGGTGGTAGACAACCAATTTTCATATTCAATCTATTCATCACGAGAAATTCTTCAAGCTATACACGATGAAAACCAAAATCCATATCTTGAGCTTTATCGAAAATTTTTCCTTCCTGATTTTGGGCAAGATATTCCAAACTTTGTTGGAGTCTCTATTACGGCAACCTCACAGATTATCCCGGGTTTAACTCTGTGCAAATTAATTAAGGAAATTCATCCTGAGGTTCATGTAACTGTCGGGGGTAGTATTTTTACCAGGCTGGTAGATAATCTCAGACGGTGTGATCGGTTATTTCAATTGACTGATGATTTTATTGTGTTTGAAGGTGAGACCGCCCTTTTGGAATTGATACATCAGCTAGACGGGAAAAAGGATTTCACGAAAGTGCCGAATCTTATTTGGCGGCAAGATGGAAAAATAATAGTAAATCAACCCTTCTACTCTGAAAACCTTGCCGACCACCCAGCCCCAAATTATGACGGGTTTCCCTTGAATGACTATTTAGCCCCTCATACGGTGCTGCCTGTTCAATTTTCTCGAGGTTGCTATTACAAAGACTGTGCCTTTTGTGCCCTGACTTTGGATCATCAAAATTTCCGGCAAAAGGACCCGATAAAAGTTGTGGATGAATTGGAAGCGCTGTCCCATAAATATGAAACACCGTACTTTTTCTTTACGGATGAATGTCTGGCCCTCTCGCCAACCAAGCGATTGTGTAAGGAGCTCAATCATCGAGGATTGGGTTTACAATGGACGGCCGAGTTGCGATTTGAAAAGAATTTATCTCGTGAGTTACTTACCTCCATGCGGGAGGCAGGCTGTCAGAAAATCGTCTTTGGCCTGGAAACCTATAATGCCCGGTTGATGGATTTTATGGTGAAGGGGATTACACAAGAAAATGTTGATCGGATCTGTTCCGATTGTGTTGATCTTGGAATTGCGGTGCATTGCTATGTGATCGTTGGATTTCCGACCGAAACAGAAGAAGAATCGTTAGAAACATTGAATTTCATTGTCAATAATACGAAGCTACATTCCTCCTATGGGTTTTCCTGTCAACCGTGTTTGTTTGATTTGGAAAAGGAAGCCCCTATTATGAGCGATCCAGCGGGATATGGGATTCAAAGAATTATGCGACCAGCCTCTGAAGATTTGAGCTTAGGGTTCTTTTATGAAGTAAAATCGGGAATGACTCCTGAGCAGGCTGAAAAAGTATATCAATATGTGTATGAAAAGATTAGCGAAGTTGTGTGTGAATTACCCTTTAATTACTCTATGGCGGATGGGTTGTTATATATCGCCAGACATAACAAAGAGCTTGAGGTAGAACCTTCCAGGGTGTAGGTAAGATATACAGGATAAAAATCTAGCTATTTTTTTGCGCATGTGCGTCACTATCTGAAGTTCAAAAAAATGATTTCTACTACTGAAAAGAACCAGGAAAGAATAGACAGCCCGGGGCTTCTTTTTGAATGGGGTCTCAAGAGTTTGTTATTCGCGGCATTTTTTGAATTGGTGCTGTATCGGCTGGTTTCACGGTTGGGTATGCATCTTGGCAAATTGGCTGAGAAATATGAAGCGGTCAGGATCGGATTTCGCACACTCTCTTCATTAGGATTTGTCCTGTTGAATATGACGGCCATTCTGGTTTTTCTGATTTTGGGTATTTTGCTAGTTCAAAAATTACGGACAAAGTTGTGGGTAGGAGAGTGGGATAAGGTTGTTATTCCATTGGCGGCCTTATTGGTAGCTTGTACTGTGGGTTATTTATTCTTTCCTCCGGTCATGGTCGGGACCATTGTTTATAATATTCTGGCATTTGGGTTGATCGTTTTTCTGGTTTTGGAGTATTGGGCTACTCACCGAGTTTTGAGTCAACGCCTTATGGTGGGTAGTTTTTTTCTAGGTATAAGCGGATGGCTGTATTATCAGACAATGTCAACGACTTATGGATGGCTCAATATTTTTGATGCTCCCCCGCTTGTGCATGAAGGGAATAGGCTTGGGGAAGCACTAATGGTTCTTTCAAGCATCCTGGTGTTTTGGGCCTATGGAACCACTTCAATTATTACCAAAAACAAGCAACAACGCCGGTGGGGATTAACCTTGGTTGTTAGCGGGGGCAGTGCTTTTGTCGTCCTCTTGTTCATGGATTTTTTCCTTTCTTTATGGAATCCTGAAATGGCGAAAGAAGTTAGGAAGGCTGGAGAGGGGATAGGCTGGATTTTTCAAATGGGAATGGGCTATACCTTTTATCTTCCTTTTGCATTTTATGTGTTGGGATTTACCTGCTGGGCGTATACCGTGATTAAGTTGGTCTTGATTGGTCGATTAGCAGGATATGGGCTAGGTCTCATGTTTATGGCAGGCTATGCGCTCCAATTGTCACATTTGACCTTGATGGTAGTGCTTGGGTTAATGTTGTTGAATATTGATAAAAAAGGAACTTTAGGAAAAATTCGTAAGAGAACCCAAGATGGGGTAGTCTATCAACCAATTCGTCCCGTTTACGGGCAAACACAGTAGTTAGGATACCTGAAATGGAAGAACAAAGAGCTGGAAGCCAAACAATGGATCCGCAGTCGGGGGAAACGACCACAGAAGATCGCCCCTTAACGGTTGATGAGGAAATTGCTGAGATTGAAAAGTTACTGAGCGAGGAACCGGACGACTTTCAAGCGCGGTGTCGACTGGGTGAGCTGTATTTCAATAAAGGACGGATGGATGAAGCACTGGCAGAGGTAAAGAAATCCATTGAGATGGCAGAGGGCATTCGGATAGAAATGGATCGGTCTCTGGCCATGTACTACTCGAATCTTGGAACGATTTATGGAACGAAAGGGATGTTGGATGAGGCCACGGCTCAATTCAAACGAGCCCTGGAACTAAACCCCTATGATGTTCTTGCACTCTTTAATGTCGGCCGACTCTATAATGACAAAAATGAATTTCTGGAGGCCAAAGAGTATTTCGAACGTCTAATCGAAATTTCCCCTGAAGATCCGATTGCTTGGTATAATTTGGCTGGAGTCTATGAGAAATTGGATGATCCCAATATCTCCGACTTTAACACGTTAGACATGGCTATGCAGGCTTATATGAAAGTCCTACAGTTTGATCCGAGTCATTTGGAGTCGAGCTTTAAGCTCATGGAAATTGCACTAAATCTGAAGAAACCTGATATGGCAGTGAAGATTATGGAAGATGCCGTTGAAAATAATCAGGATGAACCATTGGCCTATTATAATCTGATTAACACCTATGAAAAGTGTAAGATGTTTGAGCAGGCGGAAGAGGCCAGAAATCGTCTCAAGGATCGGTTTAACAAGCGTTCGCGTGAAACGGTAAAAAAGTGATACCCCAACAAGGAGAGGTACCATGTTTGGAAGCTTAGGATTTACAGAATTAATTCTCATCCTCATGATTGTGCTGATCATTTTTGGGGCGGGAAAATTACCCCAATTAGGGGAAGGGGTTGGAAAGGCGATTAAAGGGTTCAAGAAATCTGTTCAAGAGGCAGAGGCGTACGACCTAGACCCTCAGGCACAGGCGGAAAATTCAGCATCGGCCAACCAGGGTAGTAATGCCCAACCTCAAATTTCACAGCCTATGCATACCGCCCCGTTAGAAAAGGGTTCTCCAGTGCCGCCGGCAGCAGTCCAGTCGGCTCAACCGGAACAGGTCCCTGCGTCATCTAAGGCCTAATTCTCTTCTATAATGGTTAGGGGCCATAATCTTCTCCGTGGTGATTGGACGGGATTTTTTGAAATGAACCTTGAAGGGTGAATTGTTTATGAGTACTGAGACCGCGTTAGAAATCGGAGTGATTGAAACCTTTGCCGGCAATGGAAAATCTCGCAGTACGGGCGATGGAAAGCGAGCGGTGAAATCTGGAATTCCACTGCCAAACCATATTACGGTTGATCGGGATGGTCGGTTTCTCTACATTGCCGAATCTGGTTCTGACCGAATCAGGCGAGTGGATATGGAAACAGGCCTTCTGCATAACTTTGCAGGGACCGGCGAGACATGTTATAGCGGCGATTACGGACCTTGTGGGGAAGCTGGGCTTTACCTTCCATTGGATGTCTTGTGTGATTCGCGCAATCATATATATGTCTGTGATTCAGGCAGCAATCGAATTCGAAAAATTGACGCAGATACTGGAATCATTACAACCATCGTCGGGACGGGGCAGTGGGGATATAATGGTGATGGGCCTGCCTTGGAGTGCAATTTAACTTATCCGGCAGCCATAGCGATCGACGATCAGGATCATCTTTACATTGCAGACACTCAAGCCCATCGCATTCGGCATTATAATCCTGAGACAGGAATGCTTACGACCATCGCCGGGTGTTGGACAGCAGAAGATGATGAGCGCGTGAGCCCTCTGACAGCACAAAATCTAATTGTTCTTTCTGGCGATGCGATTGGAATAGATTTTAGTAACGATGAGGGGTTACTGCGTCCACGTTGTTCAGATGGACTAGATTTATCGTTATATCTTGACGATGGCAAGTCGGCCTTGGAGTGCAAGTTGTATGACGTGGTCGATATCGATGTGGACAAACATGGAGACCTATATATCACTGATAAGGGAACAAACCGCATTCGAAAACTAGATCGGAAAACGGGCATAATGTCCACCGTTGCTGGGATCTGCCGCTATGGATTTGACGGCGATGGAAAGTTAGCGGTGAAATCCATGCTTAATGTCCCGGAGGGCGCTGTGGTGGACTCAGATGGAAATGTGTATATATCCGATTCCATGAATCACCGGGTACGAAAAGTTGATTGCCAGACCGGTATCATTACAACCATCGCGGGGAATGGCGATAGTGGCTACGATGACAAAAATATGGGTGGGTGCGGTGCTGCGCGCTTTGTGGCAAAAGAAGACGCTGGGATGCTGAAACATGGAGATGGCCTTATTGCCATTGAGGCGATTGTGAACACTCCAGCTGGCTTGACCTTGGACTCAAAGGGATATTTGTATATTTGTGAACGGAATGAAAATAAAATTCGTCGGGTGAAATTACGATAACGAGGCTAATCTGATTTTTCAGTAGAGTTTGGCTGTATTCGGTGCAGCCACTCCTGCCCCAGTGAGACAAATAATTGTTGCCCCACTTATCAGATCTAATCTATATCATTTGTTTCGTTTCTCTCCTCATACCCTGTAGGTGGGACTCTGTCATTTTTCGTTGGTCATTTTTGGTCGAAATTCCTAAAAGCGTCTTTCCGATTTGTTTTTGGCGCCGTTCAGCTTGCAAGATGGTATAGGTCTCTAATTCGAAAAACATGCATTCAATTAGAGAATAAGATTGAATGTAATCGCAAGTGTCTCTGTAATAATGAACTGATTTTTTCTCATTCTTGAAATATCATTGGCATTGAATCTTTAAAAATTCCAAGGAAATCGAGGATTGAACACAATTCACGCAAAAAAACGGTTTATTTTGTTTGGGGTTTTTGCGGTGGTGGTTTTATTCGGATTGACTTGGTATCAAGTTCCCCTGGTCAGTTCCCAGGGCATGGTTGTCCTGGCCCATTTTTCAAAAGGGGATGTGCCCTCTCATCCTTCCGATTCAGCGTGGGAGACCGTAGCTCCCCTCCCTGTTCCCCTCAGTGGCCAAATCATTACCAGACCGGTATGGCCGGAACCCAGTGCGAGAGCCCTCTCTATCCGATCAATTCATAACGGAAAAGACATCGCGTTTTTGCTGGAATGGCAGGATGCAACAATTAATGAATCGTTGACGCCTGGGGTCTTCAGGGATGGGGTTGCCGTGGCCCTGCCTTTGGGAGATGCACCGGCCTTTTTTTGCATGGGCCAACTGGATCATTATGTGAATATCTGGCATTGGAAAGCAGATTGGCAAAGCGACGTGGATCGGCGTGCCGAGCGAGCCAAAGAATCTAAGCGTGGGGAATCAGGTCCTCGCCGGTTTGAAGTGATCCCGCGTCGGCCCTCATCGGTCGAGGACCTCGTGGGAGGAGGATTTAGTACCCTAACTAGCAAAGAACAGCAGGGACGAATCCAAGGACAAGCAGAGTGGAAAAATGGCCTATGGCGAGTGGTCATGAAACGGCCTCTGACGTCTGTGGGAGACGATCTGGACAATGAAGCGATGCTGGTTCCAGGACGAATGCAAGCCATAGCCTTTGCCGTTTGGAATGGAGAAAATAAGGAGCGGAATGGGCAAAAATCTGTTGCCTCCTGGATGCAATTACTTATTGATCCTGTTCAGTCCTCATCTCAAAGTGGGGCAGGAGGGATTGAATCCACGCATAGCCCGTCATGAGGAACCCAATAATGAACAAGATGAAATCTACAGGCGGAATGCAATGGTTCTTAGTATGTTGGTGCCTGTGGTTTGGATTGATGGTTCTTCAAGGAGAAGCGCTTGGGCAATCGCCCAGTGAGAATATGACCAATGAAAAAGCCATGATTTTAGCCGAAAAATTTGGCATCGATGTGGGGGAAGTAGATGAGGAGGTCAAGAAAATTCTTGGATTGACCAAGGCTGAAGGAGTTGTAGTGTATGCCGTCATAGGAGGGTCTCCGGCTGAATTGTCTGGCATAAAGGTGAAAGCGATCATTAAGGAAGTGGATAAATATGAAATTCAAACCCTTGTAGATTTGGGAACAGCTTTGGAGCAGACGCTCCCCACAAAGAATTTTACTGTTGCTACCTATGAACCAGCGGATCCTGATAATCAAGGGGTTACAGGTGGACTTAATTTCCATTTTGTACGAATTCTTCAGGACTAAATGACTTGCATGAAGAATCTGTTTAGCAAAAATATTCGTTTATTGGAAATTATGCCCATGCACAACCGATGGATTTTAACAATCATATTAGGGATTTTTTGCTTATCTGGCGTCGGGTTTGGGCAACAGTCAGGCACGGCTGTCGGTGAAGTAGAAGAAACCTGGATTAATGAAATTGAGCAAGTTTTTATCCCTTCTGAACAATGCAAACAATGCCATGACCGGCATTATGAAGAGTGGAAGGGGATGCGTGAGCAAACCATGGATTTAAAGACATTTGGCCGGGTTGATGGAGCTCTTCTTCATGGAACGGCTTTGGCCTCTCCGGTGTTTAAAACCGTTTTAGGCCTGTGGCTTCAAACGGATCCGGATCAGGAGCAACGTACTCGCTGTCTTTCTTGTCACGCTCCAGCGGTGACCGTGTTTCCTCAGCACACTGATCGGATTATTGATCAAGTGATGAAAGGAGGAAAACGGGTCAAAATAGAAGGCATTGGTTGTAGTGCCTGCCACCTGATTACGGGCATTCAAGAAAATGCCAATGGGCACCCCACTTTTAAAATTACATCTGGGGAGACTCTTTACGGACCCTACGCAGAACCAGAGGAAAATCTTGTGCATCCATCTGGGCAGGTGGATATTTATCGAGGGGCTCATTATTGTGCATCCTGCCATTTTGATAAGGTAAGGGATGTTACTCGGCCTGACATTCCAGGAGAAATTTTGAAAGGCACTATTTGTCAGGACTGTCATATGGAGCGCTCTACGGGGAGTTCAACCTCTCAACGTGGAGCTCTCACTCGGCCAATCGGTCGGCATTGGTTTCAAGGAATTGTGATTCCGGGGATTATGCTGAGCAATAGAAATCTACAGGCCGAATGGTTTTCGAGAGTGGATATTGAGGCTAAAAAGGTCAAGGGGCAGGTTGAGGGTGAAGTCCTGGTGCGAAACGGTGCCTTGCCTCATACTTTTCCGGGTGGCGATCCGGTGTTAAAACAATTTTATGTCACGATAACTCTCAAAAATTCAGATGGACAGGTTATCGATCAATATGAGGAACGGTTTGGCCGAACATTTGAAGAACTGATTCGTGGTCCGATCCCCCGACCATTTGTCAATGGTGGCACAACCAGACACATCCCATTTACGTTGAAATATCCCAAAGACTCAGAAGCTTCCCTCATTGAAGCCTCAGTCAGTTATTCTCTCATTCCTGAGCCCTCGAAAGCCCTTACCGCGAAGTTCCTTGAAAGCCTGGCCACCGATAAAGAGCGGGAAGCGGCAGAACGCATTATTCATGATTATTCTTCCCCGCGTCTCCTCACGTTTCGCACCATGAATTTATAGGCAGCAGGAACCTCCAGATTTTTAGTTGAATAACATAAAAGGATTATCTGATGAGGAAAAGCTACAAAAAGAGTGCCTCAAGGAGTATAGGTATGAGGGGTGGAATATTTTTGCTGGTTTTAGGATGTTTTCTGCTGATGGCGCCTCTTCAAGGCTTGTTTGCAGGTGAATCGTCTTCAACCAAAAAACCATTAGAGAAATCATTTCCTAATTCCGAAAAATGTAAACGGTGCCACCTTAGGGTCTTCGAAGAATGGGAAGCTTCGGCTCAATCGCGCTCTATTGTGACTGCTCCCTTCCGAGTCACCTTGGACCAATTTCTGGCTTCAACGGATAAAAAAGATCATGCAATGTGCTTTCGATGTCATGCTCCGCACATTATTGAGTATGCCGACCACTTGACTCGTTTCATTAAGGAAGTGCAATCAAAGGATCCACAGATGGATGGAGTCGGATGCCCCCAATGCCATCTTATTCAGGATGTGGATATGAATTCCCATCCACCAATGCCAACATTTCAATTGGGAACGACGATTTTTGGAGGATATGATAAAGCCGCTGAAAATCTGGCACATCAATCACAGAAGCTGGATCTCTACCGAGAGTCAAAATTCTGCGTGACCTGTCATGATTCACTCCCAAAGATCTCAGGCTCTGCCAAGGACCTTCCTGGGTGGCTTGGACCTTGGGAAAAAACCAAATCTGAAACCAATGGGAAGCCCTGTCAATCCTGTCATATGCCAGAGGCAGTTGATGAATCTGCTAATGGGGAGAAGGTCAGGAAGGTCGCCAATCACAGTTTCCCCGGGAGATTCGGAAAAGTCCGCGCGGAAGCTGTTACCTTGGATTTTACCACTGAGACCACTCCCGAGACTTCTCATGTGCAGGTCAATATTCAGAGCCTGGTTCCGCATAATTTGCCTTTGCCGCATCCCGGCTGGTCTCGGGTTGTCGTTGATCTTTCCATTTTTGGGAAAAATCTCAAAAAGGTTTACAACGAACAACGTTTTTATGAGCGGACCTTTGGAGATGCGGAGGAAAAAGAGACGATTTTTGATTTTGAGGCAAAAAAGGTATTACGCGACACACTTCTGAAGCCTGAGGAGAGGCGGGTAGAGGTTTTTACATTTCCCACACCACAGGATGCGCCATCAATGGATGTAGTGGTGACTCTCACGTATGCCCCTTTACACGGACCAGAGGATTTCCTTAAAAAGGTTGAACAAGAAGCGGCGCTTGGGCAAAAGGACAAAGCTTTTCAATCGGTCCAGATTGCCCAAAAGAAGTTGAACGTTCCTCTTAAAAAATAATTACTGCTCCCTCCCTAGAGGGTGATCCGTTAAGAAGTTACGGCTCCGAGGGATGCAGAGGAAACCATCCTGGCATATTTGGCCAGGACACCGTTTGTATAGCGTGGTGGTGGTGGAGTCCATTTTGCCAAACGGCCTTGAATCTCTTGCTCTGAAAGTTCAACGTCCAAACGTCTCGAAGTAATATCGATGTGAATCAGGTCGCCGTTTTGAACCACCGCAATAGGTCCTCCTTTTGCGGCTTCGGGGGCGACGTGTCCAGCCATGAAGCCATATGTGGCTCCGGAAAACCGTCCGTCGGTCAAAAGCGCGACTGATTGGCCTAATCCTGCCCCCACAATAGCACTCGTCACGCCTAACATCTCTCGCATCCCTGGTCCGCCTTGTGGTCCTTCATAGCGGATAACGACGACATCCCCGTTCACGATCTTTCCTTGTTGGACGGCCTGAAATGCATCTTCTTCGCAGTCGAAGACTTTGGCCGGCCCATGGTGTGCCAATTTGGCATGACCAGCCACTTTGACAACACAGCCTTCTGGGGCAATGTTGCCTTTCAGAATCACAAGTCCTCCTGTTGGTTTTATTGGATGGGAAGGGGGAAAAAGAACTGTTTGCCCTGAAGTTTCCTTGGCTGTGGCAGCTTCTTCAGCTAACGTTCGTCCGGTGACGGTGATTTGGTCTCCATGGAGATGGCCGGATTCTAAAAGCCATTTTGCCACCAACGGTGTGCCTCCTGCTTGATAAAGATCGGCTGCCATGAACTGACCTCCTGGTTTCAGATCAGCCAGGAGCGGGACTTGGCGGTTAATGGTATCAAAATCGTCAATATTTAATGGGAGCGACATTTCATGGGCCAGGGCTAAAAGATGGAGGACGCCATTGGTAGATCCACCGGTAGTGGCGATTGCCGCGATGGCGTTTTCCAATGCGGGGCGAGTAATAATATCCCGTGGGCGAAGATCATTTTTCAGGAGATTGATCAGGATGTTTCCGCATTCCTTGGCCACTTGGTGCTTTCTGGGGTCGAGGGCCGGCACGCCATTGAATCCCATTGGGGAAATTCCTAAAAACTCAAACGCAATTGACATGGTATTGGCCGTAAATTGACCACCGCAGGCGCCGGCCCCTGGGCAGGCGCGTCGTTCTAATTCAATCAGCTCCTCCGTTGTCATTTTCCCTTTGGCGTGTGATCCTACGGCCTCAAAGACGTCCTGGATCGATACCGGTTTTCCATGGAATTCTCCAGGCATAATGGAGCCTCCATAGAGCATAATTGAGGGAAGATTCAGACGGGCCAGCGCCATCACGCACCCTGGTATGGTTTTGTCGCAACCCGACAAGGCAATGACTCCGTCAAACAGATGTCCGCGAACCACCAATTCGATGGAATCCGCCACCACTTCTCGGCTAATTAAAGAGGCTTTCATCCCCTCGGTCCCCATGCTGATACCGTCCGAGACTACGATCGTGTTGAATTCGATGGGGGTCCCTCCCGCCTCACGAATTCCTTGTTTCACACTCGCCGCGAGATCGCGGAGATGATAGTTGCAAGGGGTGATTTCAGACCAGGTATTCGCGATCGCGATGAGGGGCCTGGTAAAGTCGTCGTCGGTCAAGCCCACGGCCCTGAGCATCGCGCGAGCGGGGGCACGGTCCGGACCCTCAGTCAGGGGTAGGCTATTTTTCTTCAAGGTTTTTGACATGAAACAGTGCTCCTTCGATCATAACCGTTGATGAATGGATTATAAGGGCAGTCGATGATTCGTTTCCTGAATGTCTCATAATGCTGGGAAAATGGTCAATGTTGGTAGGATAAAAGATTACACGTGCAGCCCTGGCGACGATGATTTACTAGGAATAAGCAAAAGAGGAGAAATGGATGCGCAGGGGGGAAGATGTCACATAGACCTGTCCACTGACATGGCAAGGAGGGCGGTTTTGCCTGTGACATGCCTAGGAGGCGAGTTTGGAAGAGGTTACCGATGAGAGGTATTGCTGGAGCCGAAGCCTCCCTCCGGCTCCTGCAGATGGGGGTGTACACAATATGAGCCAATATGGATTGGTAAAATGATAGAGGTCTCCATGACGGCAGGAATCTACTAGCTGCCGTAATCTGGGCTGCTTCATCCAGTTTGGCAGAGGGGTTGAATCCATGACGACTTGTTGGAGGTATTGTTCTAAAAGGCGATCATGCCGGATTGAAATGCTATGGGTGCAGGCTATTTCTCTAATAGTGATGGGAGCTTCCAACTTTTCTAAACCAGCAACTACTGACTCGGCAGAAAGATAGGGTGCTGGAGCGTGAGGGGAACATTCTTGAAAGAAAGTGTGATGCAGTTGTGAGAAAAAAGCCTCTTGCTTGGCAAGGACAATGCATGCTGTTCCCCGAAATGGGTGCAGAGCACAGATAAGTCGGGACAATGAAGTATGGAGAGAGGCATGATTCAGGGAGGAGAAGGATTGGATCGCCCATGCCACATCGTAAGAACCTGGAGTCAGGAGCTGTTCAGCATTATCCCAGTTGGTTTGCCAGCCATGTCTGGGGAGAAATGGCCGGCGCAGAGACTGTCTGCAGGTGGAGAGATAATAGCGGGAGGTGTCCAAATAATCATAATGAAGGCGTATTGTTGACGGAAGCCATGACTGCAATATTTTCGGAAATCGGCCGGGTCCACATCCAATGTCTAGTACTTGATAGCCTGCGTTGTGTTCTGGAAATAGCGAATCCCAATTTACGGCACCCAGGAATTGGGTGTAATCGTTTTCCACAATTGAAAACCAGGCTTTGGGGTGTAAGGTGCCCTTTTGGTAATAACGAAGTGATCGGGGAAGGTTCGAGTTCACTGGGCATTGGAAAGAAGGCAGTTGAGAAGTGCGTAAGGGGTTGTTCATGATTAAGGTACTAGAGTGAAAATGAAGTCATCGGTTGTTCTTAATAACGAAGCAAAAATGGTACCGGCTGTAATTTTGTGAAGGGATAATAAGACAATGGAATTTTATCGAAATTGTCTGTTAGGGAAGTGGGGGTTCTTTACCCTGAAGCCAAAAATTTTCCTCAAAACACAGGAAGAATCTGCCGGTTGCCTATTGGACTCATAATAAAACGGTTCTTTGACCATTCATTGTATTTGGCTGAAAACGTAAGTGCGCGGCAAGGAAATGGTTCAAAGAACTAGTGGAGGGCATGAATCTGATGATCTACCAGGGTAACACTTGTAAATCCTCGTGGATCTTCTTGACTGTATGGATGGGGGCGGCTGCCTTTTTTCTGTGGGAGGTTGATCTAAGTAGAAGTGAGGGAGGTTTGGAGAATGAGTCCTTTTCAGAAATTGGAAATTTGAAGCCAATTCAGAAGGAGAAGATAAGCGTTCGCTTAGCCTATACGTATAAACCGTGGGTGCCGGTTCATTTATTTTTTGCTGACCGCGAGATTGCCTCGTCCCCCCAGCATTCGCCAGATTTTTCTTCACAGAGAACTGGCTCGGTCTTGGTTGGTTCTGTCATGGCCCTCTTAGCCACGTTTGAAAGTGCTGATGTTCTTCCACCGGAAGGGACCTCCCAGGCTAATCAGCTGATACATGGCCTTATTCAAATGCAGTCGGCCTTAGTGAAATCTCAATCCTCAGAGTTGAGCGAATATTTCTCGGCGGCGGTTGAACAGCATTTTGAAAAGGAAAGTGCAGGGTTTTTACCGTCAATTTATCAAAGTGGTTTAACATCAAAATTCTTACAGGCCCTTGTGAGCTATAACCACATAATACCAATGTGGGAGAAACCAGTTCTTGTTAAAATCTTTCAGCGCTATAATATTTCCCGGCAGGATTGGGAACTGATTGAAAAAATCTTTCGCGAAGCCGACGCAGCCTATCGTTTAAAAGGATTATCCATCCATGAGGCCTATGAGGGGTGGAGAGCGCAGATGCCAGGAGACCGGTCATGAAAATACCGTGATTAATTGAGGAGAACAGATTTTCCGGTCTGTGCGGATCGGTAACACGCATCAGCAATTTCGACTGCTCGTAATCCATCTACTGCGGTAACGGGCATTGGGCCTCCGGTTCGAATCGCCAGGCAAAAGTCTCGAAGCACTTCAATCAACGTTGCACTGGGAGGGCAGGGGTAGTCTAGTGTCTCATTTCTTCCGGAAATTTTTCGAACGATGTTGGTCGTCCAATCACCTGAGGCTTGCCCTTTTGATCCCATAATTTCTGCCCGGGTGACTCGTCCCTGGCTGACACGTGAAATATCGAGATAACAGGGAAGCCCTCTTTGCGTAACCAGTTTAATGAAAGCCTGATTTTCCGGATCCTGGACCGTTGGTCGACAAATATCAGCCGAGACCAAATGGATCTCATCCTGAGTGAGGACACGGACCAGATCCAGCAAGTGAATCCCAAATTCCATGAGGGCCCCATAATTGCTCCATGATGCGTTTGTTGCAGACAACCCTTGGCGGGATTCGAATCGCATGGTGCAAACAAGATAGTGCCATTGGCCTAAGGATGAGGCAATGGCTTGCAATTGCCGGATTGCTGACTCATACCGCAGAGTCTGGGCAGTCATAACAGGGATTCTAGCCCGGGTAGCGGCTTCAACGATTTGGCGGCCCTGTATCTGGTTTAGGGCGAGGGGTTTTTCTAGAAGAACCGCCTTACCATGTTGTATGGCTTCTAAGGCAATGGGAAGATTGAGGGAGGGAGGGGTTACGATCACAACGGCCTGAATAGTCGAATCGGCTAAAAGATCCTGATAATTCGGGTAAAAGCGGAGGGAGTATTCAGTGGCAAGTCGAATACCTTCTTCCATGTTTCTTCGGCTAATGGCAATTAATTTTCCTCCCGTCTCGACGGAGAGCAAATGGTGAAGATAACGGTAGCCGTGTCGTCCGACGCCAATTAATCCAAGGCGAATCTGTTTCATAACAACCCTGGTCCTTTGCCTTAACCCCCAGGAGTGATAAACAAAAAAGGAGTTGTTCTCATCCAATGTGTATAAAACATACGGGATCGCCTACCAGGGCTGTTGGATAAGTCCGATTCTCAACCTGATAGGGAATGCCATGTAAGTGGCACCAGTGTTCAACCCAGGGCATTTCTTCCACCGAGGTCGTAAGCAACCCTGGGAGGGTAAGTTTGGCCATGCAATTGGCAAATAAGCGAACTCCTGTTTCCCGTTCATGTGAAAAGGCCGATACGTCAAATGCCAGAGGGTCCGCACGGCCGTAAGAAAAAAGGACTGATAGATTGGGAAATTCTTCAGGGTCATTCAGCACACTGACAATCCAAAGATGATCAACCTTGCCTGTCGCAGTCTCTGCCGACCCGCAGTAAAAATGGATTCCGTTTTCCCCTCCGGCTTGGTTGAGAATATCCACTTCTGCTTGTCGAAGATTATAGGGACATACTGTTCGATTTAATTCCAGCCGTTCCATAAGCAAAACCGGAATCTCTGGGACTCCTGCGCCCACATATAAACTTCGCCCCATAGGGGGCAACCTGGTGCGGAGGGCTTTCGCAAGCGCGATCCCCAGTTTCTTGCAAGGGCCTCGGCGATCCTCCCAAAACGCGTCTCCACCTTCGTCGCAATAAACTGGGCCAAGCCCATGATAGTCTAACATTTTATACATTCTGGTAATTTCTTGAGTTGTGGCAGATGATAATTTTGGAGGTTTCATCCTTGGTGTGGGCCTTTCGAGATGTCTTGGGTTTCCTTCTTTGTACCAGGTTCGGCGAAGGAGATAATAGCCCTAACAGGAAGGTGCGGGGTCATGGTCCAAGCCAGGAAGTTAAGCCCTAGCTCAACTTGACCCGAATTACTATTTTATGTATTGATACACTTGATTAGGCATAGACGCTCTTCCAAGGAAAAAGGTCTTTTCCCAATAAGGGGCAAGAGTTCCTCCTATCACCGTTTCCAATCCTTCTTTTTATTGTGCGTCAATAGGAAAGCTCTTTGTTGGGGTTCTCCAGTATAGCGAAGGTGCTCCTCAGGTGCGGGGGAAGCCTGCGCCTTTTCTGAGACAGAACCAAAGTTAACTGTTTATTTTATGATAGTTTCACTTTGAAACATTTTGCCGGAAAAACCGATTTTACTAGCGATCAAACGGTCAGATTCTTATGGATATTCTTCAAGAACTTCGTCGGGTAATCAGGCTGGAAGGTCAAGCCATTGCGCACCTTGAGGAGAGCATAGGTCCTCCCTTCGAGGAGGCCGTAAAGATGTTGCAAGCCTGTCAGGGAAAAGTGATTCTCACAGGGGTGGGGAAATCCGGCCTGATAGCGAATAAAATTTCGGCTACGATGGTGTCCACCGGTACACCTGCGGTGTTTTTGCATGGCTCCGAGGGGTTGCATGGGGACATTGGGATTGTGGGCAAAGACGATATAGTGATCGCGGTAGGAAAGTCAGGCGAAAGCGAAGAATTGCTGGCACTGGTTCCATTTATTCGAAAAATTGGAGCACGAATGATTGGCATTACCGCGCGGGCAAACTCCACTCTGGCACGAAGTAGCGACCTTGTTCTTGTGACGCCCATACAAGAAGAAGCTTGCCCGCTCAATCTGGCACCAACCTGTAGCACGACCGCAGCCTTGGTCTTAGGGGATGCGCTGGCCATGGCTTTGATGAAATTGCGAAAATTTCAACCAGCCGACTATGCCATGTTTCACCCTGGTGGGCAGTTAGGAAAACGACTGCTTTTGAACGTTGGGGATTTGATGCGAACCGGTGAAGCCAATGCGGTTATTCGCCTTTCTCATACGATTCAATTCATGTTGTGTGAAATGACAAGTAAACGTGCCGGCGCGGTGTCTGTCATTGATGAGGATAATCGTTTATTGGGATTGATTACTGACTTTGATATTCGTCGGGTGTTGGAAGGGGGGGGGAATCTTTTCGCTCTCACGATTGGAGAGGTCATGAATCCAAAACCCAGTTGGGTATATCAGGATGAAAAAGCCGTCAAAGTTCTTCAGTTTATGGAGAAACGGGAAAAGCCCATCTCCGTGCTTCCCGTCCTTGATCGACAGGAAAAAGTCGTCGGCATGATACATATTCATGATTTGATTTCCCGTGGGCTTTAGCAAGGATTTCTTGTCGATGGGCCAAGGCCTGAGTCTGCTTCGAGGGGGTGAATGTGGTTTGAGATGATTAGAATACTGGGTGATAGGAAACATCCATGTATGTTCCCTGATTGCGGGATGCTCATTTGCCCGCATCTTGGGAAAGAGAGTTTCACGTATTTTTGCCCACCTGTGAACCACTAATGAGGGTTAATTTGAAAAGGTTTCATGTGCGAGATCTACCGTGTCTCAAATGAATTGATCCAATGAGCATGGACTCAGACGTGGGACAGGTTGGCAGCACCTCTTCTTCAAGGATTTTCTCCAGTTCTAATCTTTGGCCTGCCCTTGGGTGGGGGCTTTGTGTAGTTATTCTTTTGGGGTTTTCTCCCAGACTGTTTCATATTCAAGAATATTTCTTTTTCCCTCTTCTGGGTATGGCAATACTCCTTTGTGTAGTGGAGCGAAAGCCTCTCTGGATTCATGTTCCGCTCCTTGTCCCGTTTATCTGTTTTGTAGGATGGATTGCCTTTACGATTCCTTTTTCAATTGATCCTTGGATCAGTCTGCAGGAATGGCAGAAAATTGTAGCACAGTTGGCGGTGTTCTATGGCACCTGTTTGATTGTGCAGGAACAACGGAATGAGTATTTTCTAAAAAAGGCTCTGCCCGTCTTCCTGGTAGGGGCCATGGCCTGTTACTCCTATTCCCTTATTGATTTTTGGGAGCGAGGCGGGAATCTTTTGGATCGCACGATCCGTGCGGGTTTTCCAAAAGAAGGCGGCGCAGATTTTACCTGGCTGAGTACCAATGTGATGATGGTTTTCCCTCTGTTCATCACGGGATTCTTGGCGGTGACTAGGTTATGGAAACGGGTGATGTTAGGTTGTGGCATCTTTCTCTCTTTCCTGGCCCTAGTGCTTTCCTATAGTCGTGGGGTCTGGTTAGCCTGTCTGACGCAAATAATTGTTGGAGGATTTCTTGTCCAGAAACGTCACACGTTTCGTTTGCTCATGATGGGATTGGTGGTATTTTTTTCGGTTGGAGTGGTCCTTGGTCAATCGGGCCTACATCGTGAAACCTTCAATACCTGGACTATTAAGGCTCGGTTAGCACTATGGAATCTTAGTGCTGCAGATATTTTGGACCATCCAATTGTTGGTGTGGGTTATGGCGTGCCTATTTTAGAAAAGCGGCATGGGCAAAATATCCTGGAATTGGAAGCTGCGAACCTCGGAATTCCCGATATTCCCGAAAAACCGCATAACTGGTATCTCATGGTGGTGACGGGGGCTGGATTGCCAGGGTTGGCCTTGTTTCTTTGGTTGCTCGCCAAAGTGGGATTTGGCATTTATGAGGAATGGACCAAAGCTATTCATTCCTCACATCGGTGGTTACAGATGGGAATATTTCTCATGGTCCTTGGATTTTCGGTCAGAATTTTTTTTGAGGACAGTTTCGGCGGAAGCCATTCTTATCTATTTTGGATACTGGTCGGGACGAGTGTGGTTCTTTCGCACTCACAACTGGAGGGAAAATACAACCGGTCAGGGCATAGAAGTGGCTAGCAACTGTATAGAGAAGATTTGGTGAATGCTATAGGGGCTAAACCATGCAATTATGTTCAGCGATCAATAATCATTTATAGCTCTTCTTACCCTGTGGCTTCCCCATTTTCATGAGCGGTAAAAATGGTCTACCCTGTTCTGGAAAATTTCGATGGAAAAAAGCCATGCCTGAATGGTTGGTCTGATCCGGTGATATAATCTTTCAATAAAGGGTCAATCAAAATTCTTAATATAGTGTTCTTTGTCTGTAACCACGCACCCTGCCACTGATGGAATTCTAGAAACTTCATCCAAAATTAGCCGCATGAGACTGATGTGGTTTTTTTAATTCTCTCGCTCAAGATTGTCAATCCATGCCTGATTTCATTCTTACCCATGGTTAACTAAACAAATAAGAATTGCATTCGTTCAGGGATCCACCAAATTAGGGACTCAGAAAATGAATAGGAAAATTAGAAATAGAAATTTGGATTAACCGAAAGCAATGAAGGAGAAAATTCGAAAAGAATTTGAAATTCTCAAAATAGTCGAATAATCAACAATTCGCTTGGGAGCATTGGGTAATAAGAGTTTCCGTGTCGTCGAAAAATTTATCTATGTTAGAAGCCTATTACATTAGCTCTTGGAAGATGTTTTTGCTTTCTTCAGGTCAGAAGCCGCTGGGAATCAAAATCTGTCAAAGCCTTTTACAATTTTCGAAAAACGGTTTTCAAAAACTATTCCATACGATCATTTAGCTCACATAACGCGCTGAGACCGAAGGAAAGCGCGGAACTAATCGTGGTAAATCGAAGCATGGCAGATGTTTTGCTCTGGTAAGTCGTAAGAAAGATATTCATCAGTTTTTCAATAGGCAACCAGTATCAATATGCATGAGGGCTGGTCGTTCCGAAATTGTTCCTCCATGAAAAACGGCTCAATTTCTGAGGAGACACAAAGGAGGTGGTTACAGGGAGAATATTTGAAGCAATCTATGAAATCGGGTAATTTGGGGTCCTACTCCCCCAAACATTTAAATATGTTCGAGAAGGAAAAAATGTACTGCAGTATGTGCATATGCATGTTTTTGAGGGGGTGTCATAACAATTGTCCGGGAAGGATCTTTTTTGGAGATTGAAATGAACAGCTTCCATTTAAGATTGGAATTCCTGTAGAGATGATAAAGAAAGGCGGATTTATGAAAAGGAATAAGTGTCGAAAAATGTGGGTAGCGGGGTCGCTAGCGACAGCTATGTTGGCTATGGGGACGGCGTCTATGGCTTCTGCGGCAGGTTTTACCGCCTACAATGACCTCGCCTGGGGCACTGGGCAGCTTGAAACGAATATTACAAAGATTACCTCTCCCAACGGGGGATCTGGCCTGCCCGCTACTGGTTTATTGAAGGATTTTGCCACTGGCCTCGATACGGGCGTGACCCTGACTGTGACGGGGGGCTCATATGATGGCACTACGCAGGCCACTCAAGGAGCAAATCCCACTACCGGCGATGGCTTTACTATTTTTGATGGCAAGGTCAACGGGCTGGGAGCGATTTCTTATGATGGCAATTCGCTGGTTTTGACCTTTAGCGGGCTCAATCCGAGTAAGACCTATGATCTGAGCTTCTTTGCTCATCGAAACAATTATGCGTGGGATCGGGCCTCACTCGTGACTCTTTCCGGGCAGGAGGCTTTTACGAACACGAGTTCGGTTGCCAGTGATAATCCCAGTGAGCCCGGGGGGGTGATCTTCTCCGGGCCGTCAGATACATCGACTCGGCTACCGGCGGATAATGATAATGGCTATGTTGCGCGGTGGGGTGAGGTCCGTTCCGGCAGCGATGGGATCGTGGTTTTGACCATTAGCTTTGATGGAACTATGGGAAATGAAGGGCTTGGCAAATATGGTAGTGCGGTCAGGCTGATTGAGTCCGCATCTAGTTCCGTTGGGCAGGATCTGAATGGGGATGGCAAAGCCGACTTGGTCTGGCGACATACGAATGGTAATGCCGCAGTCTGGTTGCTGAATGGGGCAGCGGCTCCCTCCTCCACTGTATCTTTAGGCGGTGTGGGCTCGGCGTGGGTGGTCGCGGGGGTGGGTGATACGGATGCTGATGGGAATGCGGACATCATTTGGCGCAATACCACGAGCGGTGCGGTAGCGGTGTGGTTGATGAACGGGGGAACCCTAATTTCCGCTGGTTTTCCCGGCACTGCATCGACGGCTTGGCAAATTCAGGGGGTCGGGGACCTGAACGGTGACGGTAAGGCGGATCTGGTCTGGCGGCACACGAATGGTAGTGCTGCGGTCTGGTTGCTGAATGGGACAGCGGCTCCCTCCGCTACCGGCTCATTAGGTGTAGTGAGTTCAGCCTATCAAATCTCAGGGGTAGGTGATACGGATGCCGATGGGAATGCGGATATCATCTGGCGCAATACCACGAGCGGCGCGGTGGCGGTGTGGCTAATGAATGGGGTGACCATGACTTCCGCGGGCTTCCCTGGCACCGCATCGACGTCTTGGCAAATTCAGGGGGTCGGGGACCTGAACGGTGACGGTAGGGCGGATCTGGTCTGGCGGCACACGAATGGTAGTGCTGCGGTCTGGTTGCTGAATGGAACAGCGGCTCCCTCCGCTACCGGCTCTTTAGGTGTGGTGAGCTCAGCCTGGCAAATTCGGCAAGTGGGCGATACCGATGCCGATGGCAATGCGGATATTATTTGGCGCAATACCGCGAGCGGTGCGGTGGCGGTGTGGCTAATGAATGGAGTGACCATGACCTCCGCCGGTTTCCCCGGCACCGCGTCGACGTCCTGGGAAATTCAAAATTAGCTTGAATCAACCGTTGCATAAAGGTTTCTTGCTTTTGTGACCCCCATTTCGTTTTAGGAATGGGGGTCATGTCAAGTTGAGGACCCAAGGATTTAAAGAACTCTGCAGTAGGACTAGTATTAGGGGAATTTCATCTAAGAACTGGGGGCAGGGAATGAGGAACAGATTTATACCTCTCTTGAGACTGCCCTCCATTTTTTTTTCATAGCTAATGAGAAATGAGAAGGCCAAGTAGATTTTACGGTTGGTATAAAAATCGAGGAGAAGCTTTCAATTACAATATACTGCGGTCATAGAAATATAATTAATGATGGCCTCTTTGGATTTATTGATTTTTTGGCTTTATATCCGTTGGGTATGGTTATTCTATAGCAGATGAGCCAAGTGCGGGGGATATCTCTGGAAAAATAGAAACTAACGGGAGGGGTTATCATAGTCCAAAATCACTACAGGTTGGAAGCAGGTAAGTGGTTGTGCATGTGAAACTTTCGCCTATCTTGGAAAACCCTGGGATTGGGGATTTTTATCAAGAATTCATTCAAAATTATAAGCTAAGGAAGTTGCGCAAGGTTTTCATTTGAAATGTAAGTAAATGTTTTAGACTCTAGCTTCAGGGAAGATGATCTTATGCAAAATAGCAGGCTAAAAGATTCGGAAAAATCTCAAACATGAATTAACTGAGGACTTTCAATGAAGCGTTTGAGTGGAGGTGTGGATTTATTATCATATGGTACATTGACCAATCTTGGATTCTTGGGGGAGTGCTAGGGACCAAAATTAATGTTTAAAGGGTATAAGGCTATTATAAAATTCAAGGTAAAAAGGTTTTGTCTACAATTGCTGTCGGTTCTAATGAATTCATTTGAATTTTTTTTAATATAAATGAGACTTAAGCTATATTGACCATTTTGCCCCTCCACCTCATTCCATTCCTCATCTGAGATACCCCTGGCACGGGATATGCTTAATTTAATAGTCTTATTGCGGTATTTCAATTTCCATAATTATTGGTATAAACGCATAGCGAGGTTAAGAACTAAGATTTTGAAATCTGCGGTTATTGGGATTTACTTAGGCATCTTTTTGTTGCCTTTGATTCAAAATGCACAATCTGGTGACATCAATAGGAATGAAAAAATCCAAATTTGTGGGATGGGAAAATCAAGTGCACGTAATAATGGCATCGGTGTCTTGGATTCACTATGCCAATAAAAACCCAGTTCTGTTGCCAGGAGAGTTTCTCGATTCCCGAGGAGCCTTAATAATTATAAATCCTCCTTTTTACTTTTTTTAGGTTATCCGAAGGGTGCCCTATTTCCGCACCTCATTAGGGATTATAAATTATGAAGAAAATTGGTGTGGTCAGTCTGGGCTGTCTGCTGTCCGTGCTGGTGGCCGCTGTGGTGCCAGCCGCCGCTGCTATTGTGCGGCAACCTTACCTGCAGCTTGTCACCCCCACCTCCATCACCATTGTCTGGCGTACCGACCTGAATTCCGCGGACAATAGCCAGGTCAAATATGGCACGGTATCCGGATCCCTGACCCAAACGGCGACTGGCACGGCGGTCACCCGGTCCGGGCTCAACGTCAAGGATCACATTGTTACCCTTACGGGCCTGACGGCTGCTACGAAATATTTCTATAACGTCGGCACCGCAACCGACGGGATACAAGGCGGTGGCACGACCAATCACTTTTTTGTCACAGCACCCCCCGTCGGGTCGGCTACGCCTATTCGAGCATGGGTGCTGGGTGACTCAGGCGAAAACAGTGTCAACCAACGGAATGTGCGGGATGCGATGCTGAACGAGACTGCGGCAAATCCACCCGATATTATTCTGCACATGGGAGATATCGCGTATGAAAACGGCACCGACGCGGAATTCACCACCAAGCATTTTGCGGTCTATCAAGATATTCTCCGCCAGACGCCCCTCTGGCCCACTCTTGGCAATCACGAATCGCCATCGGTCAATACATCGCTTGGCATTGGCCCCTATTATGAGGCTCATGTCCTGCCGAGCAGCGGCCAAGCGGGGGGAGTGCCATCCGGCACCGAGGCCTACTATGCCTTTGATTATGCCAACGTGCATTTTATTGTGCTGGATTCGATGGACAGTAGCCGGGCGCCGGGCTCGCCGATGGTGACCTGGTTACAAAACGATCTGGCTTCGACGGGGCAAGAGTGGGTAGTGGCCTTCTGGCATCATCCACCTTATTCAAAAGGCCACGACTCGGATAATGTCAACGATTCCGGGGGACGTCTGGTCGACATGCGGGAGACGATTCTCCCCATTCTAGAAGCTGGTGGTGTTGATTTGGTCCTCTCGGGACATTCGCATGCCTATGAGCGGTCCTATTTGATTGATGGCGTCTATGGCTATGGTACGGCGCCCAACTTTGCCACCCCATCATTCACTACGCTTCAGGCTGATGGCCATATTCTTGATGCGGGAGATGGTAATCCCTCTGGCACAGGAGCGTATCAAAAAAGTGCCGGGGGTGTTTCGCACGAGGGAACGGTCTATGTGGTCGCAGGGCATGGGGGTAAAAGCATCGAAGCCACTGGATCCCATCCGGTCATGACAGTGGTTGACCTGGCTTATGGGTCGGTACTCTTGGACATTACGGGCAGCAGCCTCACGTTTCGGAATTTGCGGGCAGGTGGCGCCATCACCGACACCGTGGGCATTGTCAAAAATTCTAGTGGTGCCATTGCCGCGCAGGATTTTAATATCGACGGCAAATCGGATATTGTTTGGCGGAATACCAGTACCGGGGCTTCGGCAGTGTGGCTCATGAATGGTGTTAATATTGCCTCTACCGGCTTTCCAGGCGGGGCGTCTTTATCCTGGAAAATTGCCGAAGGGGGCGATCTGAATGGCGATGGGAAGTCCGACCTCGTCTGGCGAAATACAAACAGTGGTGCAGTGTCGGTGTGGTTCATGAATGGGACAACCATCACGTCGACGGGTTTTCCATCCGGGGCGCCTTTAGTGTGGCAGATCGCGGGAATGGGGGATCTCAATGGCGATGGGAAGGCGGACTTCGTCTGGAGAAATACGAGCAGTGGTGCAGTGGCGGTGTGGATCATGAATGGGACGACCATCACCTCGACCGGCTTTCCAGGTAGTGTCCCGTTGGATTGGGTGATTAAGGAGATAGGCGATCTCAATGGTGATGGGAAGGCCGACCTCGTTTGGCGTAAAAACAGCACGGGGGCCGTGGCGGTGTGGCTGATGAATGGGGCCACTATTTCGTCGACGGGTTTTCCATCTGGTGGCTCCTTAGCCTGGCAAATTGCAGGCGTGGGAGATGTGAATGGGAATGGCACGGACGACATTGTTTGGCGCCATGCGAGCTCAGGTGCGGTGTCAGTGTGGTTCATGAATGGGGCGACTGTCACCTCGACCGGCTTTCCAGGGAGTGTCTCGTTGAATTGGGTGATTAAGCAGATAGGCGATCTCAATGGCGATGGGAAGGCCGACCTCGTCTGGCATAATACGGGTAGTGGAACAGTAGCGGTATGGTTAATGAATGGGGCGACCATAACATCAACGGGCTATCCCGCTACTACGGCTCTGGATTGGCAAATTCAATAGCCCAAGCATTGCGGGTTTCCTGGCTTGTGAAAACTTGTACTGCACCCATTTGTCGAGCCATCAAGAGCTGGAGTGCTGTGACTACTGCTAGGCCCCCTCTTTAGACCAGGTTTAAGGCGAGATTGCTGGCTGGTTTAACTTCCTCCATCCTACCTTTTGCCGCATGGTTGTTAGCGAATTCAGTTGGCGTCCAATCGTGTAATGCCCTGTGAGACCGACGCACATTGTACTCCTGGCGCTATGTGTTCAATTGCTGCTGCGCGTCCGTCAGGGATACAAACCACTGCGTATTCAAGCATTCTCTCCGTAGGGTCCCGTTAAACGAGTCAAGGTAGGCATTGTCGGTCGGTTTCCCTGGGCGAGAGAAATCCAGCTTGACCTGATGCTGATAGGCCCACAGGTCCAGGATCTGACTCGGGAATTCACTACCACTACCATTGTCACAGCGTAAGGTTTTCGGCGCTGGCCGGGTTTTCAGAATAGGATTCAGCACCGTCACCACCTGTTCGCCTCGCGTCTGGTCACGACGGCCTTGCGACGCTGGAGTGAGCGCGGATGTAGCGTCAACCCTTCTTCTCGATACAAGCGATACACCAATTTCCGGCCTACCGCGTAGCCCTCGCGCTTGAGGAACACGGTTATCTTACGATAGCCGCACCGCACCCGGGGTTGACTCAGTTCCCGCACCCACTCGCGTAACGCGGTGCACGGATCTCGGTGACGCTGATATTGGTGCGTGGGTCGGTTCAGTCGGAGCGTCCGACGTGACCCTCGGGTGCTGACTCCATACTGCTGACAGAGATACGTGCCATCGGCCCTTTCCGCGAGGGCGTTAGAACTTTTTTGCGAGGCCAACCTGTACCATGACTTTGTCCAAGGTCAGATCCGCGACCACCCGTTTCAGCCGAATGTTTTCTTCTTGGAGTTGTTTGAGTTCTCGGACTTGGTCGGATTCCATCCCCTGATACCGTTTCTTCCACCGATAGAAGGTCTGCTCCGTGATCCCCACTGTGCGAATCAGGCCGGTCACGGGAGTGCCCACCTCGGCCTGTTTGATTACCGCAACGACTTGTTCCACCGAAAAACGCTTTCGTTTCATGGCATCTTCTCCTTTCCCTTCTCGGGAGAATTATGCCAGAAACTCGCTTATCTTTCGGTCTGAAAAACGGGGTACCGGTCAGTCACTGAATGATTGCGGGATTTGGTTCAGGCAGCCACAGACGATGATCCCATTTCTTGTTATTGTTGTGAGACTTGGAAACGATCGGTTTACGGAGATGTGTTCTGGGGCCGGACGATGACGGAATACATACTCAAATTATTTCCGACATTTCCCCCGCTAACATTACCCCCGAGGGTAATGGTGCCGGCGGGAAAGGTTCGCACAAACAGGCTGAGGGTCGTATCCGAGGTCACCAGATTTTCGCCAGTGTCGGTAAAGGTGTTCAACCACGAAGGTTTCTGGATAATACGATCGCCATGGGCGACATATACGGACACGGGTTGATTAACCGTAAAGCTGAGGAAGGCGGCATTGGTCGCCGCTTTATCATTGTTGGCGGTTCGGATATATGCGGCACCCTGCACGCTGACAGGGACTGTGGTAAACGTATAGGCGCGGTCGATATAGACGGTGCCCCCGGCTTGGAGGCCCGTAGTAGGCACGACATACGCTTGCCCGCTGGCCACGGTCAGGTTCGAAATGGTTAAAGGAGAGGGTGGTGGTGTGCCAGACACTGTTACTTGAACAGTCGCGGGGGTGGGGTCGGCCAGCCCCAGGCCATCGGTAACCGTATAGGTCACCGTAAACACCCCGGCGGTTGTAAAGGTTATGGCGCCGGGATCTTCTACCGTGCGATCAGCAATCCCGGAGCCGGCCCCAAAGGTCCATCGATGCGTAAGGGGTAGGTTCGGTTCAGGATCAGTGCCCGTTCCAGTAAAGGTGACGGTCTGACCTACCTGGATGGTCTGAGGCCCAGTTGGGGTGTTGATGACCCCATTTGGGGCTTGGTTACCCGGTCCTCCTCCGCCCTGGGGTTGGACAATGACCGAATACATGCTGCCTCCGCTACCCGCATTACCCCCGAGGGTAATGGTCCCAGCCGGGAAGGACCGGGTAAACAGGCGGAGGGTTGTATCCGAGGTCACCAGATTTGTACCGGTATCCGTAAAGGTGTTCAACCACGATGGTTTAGGGGTGAGACGCACGTCATGGGCGACCGACACGGAGACGGGTTGATTAACCGTAAAGCTGAGAAAGGCGGCATTGGTCGCCGCTTTATCATTGTTGGCGGTTCGGATATATGCGGCACCCTGCACGCTGACAGGGACTGTGGTAAACGTATAGGCGCGGTCGATATAGACGGTGCCCCCGGCTTGGAGGCCCGTAGTAGGCACGACATACGCTTGCCCGCTGGCCACGGTCAGGTTCGAAATGGTTAAAGGAGAGGGTGGTGGTGTGCCAGACACTGTTACTTGAACAGTCGCGGGGGTGGGGTCGGCCAGCCCCAGGCCATCGGTAACCGTATAGGTCACCGTAAACACCCCGGCGGTTGTAAAGGTTATGGCGCCGGGATCTTCTACCGTGCGATCAGCAATCCCGGAGCCGGCCCCAAAGGTCCATCGATGCGTAAGGGGTAGGTTCGGTTCAGGATCAGTGCCCGTTCCAGTAAAGGTGACGGTCTGGCCCACCTGGATGGTCTGCGTTCCAGTTGGGGTATTGATGACCCCGTTAGGGGCTTGGTTACCCGGTCCTCCTCCATTGTCGGACTCCATCAGCCGGATTGCACTGCCATATTTACCCGTGTATTGGCTGGCGACGTTTCCATCGAAGCTAATGGTGAGCGCTACCATTCCATCGCTGCCTGGCGCAATATTGCTAAATCGCGCAACATATCCCTTATCATTGTCCGATGGTAGACGAGTCGAGGTATCAGAGGGGCCGGAGAAGATTACCCCACCGAGCTCACTGGGATTATCACTGGCGACCGAACTTGTATTGGTAAACGCGTCCTGCCCGGAAAGAGTCACGAGTGAGGCCCGATCCCAACCGTAAGAATCTCGATGAGCAAAAAATGACAAATCGTAGGTCTTACTCGGATTGAGCCCGTTAAAGGTCAACAGGAGCGAGTTGTCGACTTGATTGACGTAGGAGATAACGCCAAGAGTACTGACTTTCCCATTAAAGATGGTAAAGGCGTCTCCCATGTTAGGGTTGGCACCCTGAGTGGCTTGGCCACTTCCGATAAATTCGCCTCCCGTCACGGTCAGGGTCACACCGGTTTCGAGGCCAGTGGTGAAATCTTTGAGTATGCCGCTGCTGGGTAAGCCTGAATTTCCGATGGGTGAGGTGATCTTTGTGATATTCGTTTCGAGCTGTCCGGTGCCCCAGGCGAGGTCATTGTAGGCGGTAAAGCCTGTTCCTTGCGTCTGGACCGTCACTTGAACAGTCGCGGGGGTGGGGTCGGCCAACCCCAGGCCATCGGTAACCGTATAGGTCACCGTAAACACCCCGGCGGTTGTAAAGGTTATGGCGCCGGGATCTTCTACCGTGCGATCAGCAATCCCGGAGCCGGCCCCAAAGGTCCATCGATGCGTAAGGGGTAGGTTCGGTTCAGGATCAGTGCCCGTTCCAGTAAAGGTGACGGTCTGACCTACCTGGATGGTCTGAGGCCCAGTTGGGGTGTTGATGACCCCATTTGGGGCTTGGTTACCCGGTCCTCCTCCGCCCTGGGGTTGGACAATGACCGAATACATGCTGCCTCCGCTACCCGCATTACCCCCGAGGGTAATGGTCCCAGCCGGGAAGGACCGGGTAAACAGGCGGAGGGTTGTATCCGAGGTCACCAGATTTGTACCGGTATCCGTAAAGGTGTTCAACCACGATGGTTTAGGGGTGAGACGCACGTCATGGGCGACCGACACGGAGACGGGTTGATTAACCGTAAAGCTGAGAAAGGCGGCATTGGTCGCCGCTTTATCATTGTTGGCGGTTCGGATATATGCGGCACCCTGCACGCTGACAGGGACTGTGGTAAACGTATAGGCGCGGTCGATATAGACGGTGCCCCCGGCTTGGAGGCCCGTAGTAGGCACGACATACGCTTGCCCGCTGGCCACGGTCAGGTTCGAAATGGTTAAAGGAGAGGGTGGCGGCACACCTTTCTGAATGCCCACGGTGTCGGTGATGGCGCCACCTGCCCGCAAATTCCGAAACGTGAGGCTGCTGCCCGTAATGTCCAAGAGTACCGACCCATAAGCCAGGTCAACCACTGTCATGACCGGATGGGATCCAGTGGCTTCGATGCTTTTACCCCCATGCCCTGCGACCACATAGACCGTTCCCTCGTGCGAAACACCCCCGGCACTTTTTTGATACGCTCCTGTGCCAGAGGGATTACCATCTCCCGCATCAAGAATATGGCCATCAGCCTGAAGCGTAGTGAATGATGGGGTGGCAAAGTTGGGCGCCGTACCATAGCCATAGACGCCATCAATCAAATAGGACCGCTCATAGGCATGCGAATGTCCCGAGAGGACCAAATCAACACCACCAGCTTCTAGAATGGGGAGAATCGTCTCCCGCATGTCGACCAGACGTCCTCCGGAATCGTTGACATTATCCGAGTCGTGGCCTTTTGAATAAGGTGGATGATGCCAGAAGGCCACTATCCACTCTTGCCCCGTCGAAGCCAGATCATTTTGTAACCAAGTCACCATCGGCGAGCCCGGGGCCCGGCTACTGTCCATCGAATCTAGCACAATAAAATGCACGTTGGCATAATCAAAGGCATAGTAGGCCTCAGTACCGGAGGCCACCCCCCCCGCTTGGCCGCTGCTCGGCAGGACATGGGCTTCGTAGTAGGGACCAATGCCAAATGAGGTCGTGACCGACAGGGCCTCATGGTTACCTAACGTCGGCCAGAGGGGCGTCTGGCGGAGAATATCTTGATAGACCGCAAAATGTTTGGTGGTGAATTCCGCGTCGGTACCGCTTTCATACGCGATATCTCCCATGTGCAGGATTAGGTTGGGAACAGGGGGATTCAGTGCGGTTTCGGTGAGCATCGCATCCCGCACATTCCGTTGGTTGACACTGTTTTCGCCTGAGTCACCCAGCACCCATGCTCGAATAGGCGTAGCCGACCCGACGGGGGGTGCTGTGACAAAAAAGTGATTGGTCGTGCCACCGCCTTGTATCCCGTCGGTTGCGGTGCCGACGTTATAGAAATATTTCGTAGCAGCCGTCAGGCCCGTAAGGGTAACAATGTGATCCTTGACGTTGAGCCCGGACCGGGTGACCGCCGTGCCAGTGGCCGTTTGGGTCAGGGAGCCGGATACCGTGCCGTATTTGACCTGGCTATTGTCCCCGGAATTCAGGTCGGTACGCCAGACAATCGTGATGGAGGTGGGGGTGACAAGCTGCAGGTAAGGTTGCCGCACTACAGCGGCGGCGGCTGGCACAACAGCGCCCACCAGCATAATTAGCGCACACCCAAGTGCCACTATAAACCATTCTGACTTTTTTTTAATTTCCAAGTGTTCGCTTTTTGGTGGGGAGGTGGTGAGGGTCTATCGGCTCTCTAATGTTCTTAGAAGGTCATTGGCCTCGGCAAAATTCGGAGTCTGTTTAATAGCCACACGGAGATCATTTTTAGCCTCTTCAATTCGACCCATAGCTTGATAAACTTGAGCGCGGGCAAGCAATTGCATGGCTGTCTGGCGTTTTCCCAGTACCCGATTGGCTTCAGCTAATGCCTGTTCATTGGCGAGTTTGGCCTCGTCTGGTCGACCCATATGATCAAGGATTTCTGCTCGTTTGAGGTGCCAGGATGTTTTTACTGAGGAGTTAGCTATCTCTTCGTCTACCAAGGCTAGCGCTTCACTGTATTGTTTTTGAACCATCCGTACACGAATGAGGCCTTTTTTTAGTAAGATGGCATCTCCCAGCTTGGCAAGACCATCCTGATATCCTGCCACCGCATCCTCAAGCTTTCCCAAGGATTCCTGGAGTTTCCCCCGAACAAGGTATAGCTCAATTGTAGGTTGCAACTGAATAGCTGACGTAAAGTCGGTAATGGCCTGTTCAGTTTGGCCGTTGCGTGCATGAATGTTCGCGCGTTCAGCCAAGGCAAAGACCCGTTTCGGGTCTGACTCGTCCTGAAGGAAATAATCTAAAGCGCTTTCGGCTTCCTTGTCACGGCCCAAGGCGGAGAGAGTCAGTGCGCGTTGTAAGACGACAGTGCGGTTCTCCCGGTTTAGAAGCCAGGCCCGTTCTAAATCAAGCAAGGATTCGATGTATTTTCCATTGGACCGATAGACTTGCCCACGACGAACTAGCAGATCCACATTATCTGGGTCCTTGACCAATTTCTCGGTGATTTCTTGAATCTCCGAATCAAGTCCGCCATGGGCAGCGGCCAGCTGGACAAAACCAAAGCATCCTATTGCTAGCGCCAAACAGACCATTACCCCGATGCAAGATCTCTGTGGATCCCTAACCGTCTGGCCTATTTTTTCCTTAACAGGCTTGATTCTTTCCTGTCTTATATTGGGAACTGGTGTCATCTTGTTCATCTGCGTTCCTCCTACTAAGTGTATAGCTTCTCCTTGGGTTTCTGGCGAATTGGAGCCGTTTGGTAACTTGGTAGAGTCTGCGATTAATTTTTCATGGATTTCAGGAGTCTCTCTCCAAGAATGAAAATTTCTTGGAATAATGCAAGAATCAAATTGTAAATAGCTTATTATAAATCGTAAAAGAAGCCAAGTTTAGGAGGTGATACTGTTCTAAAATAAGTAATTCCTGCGCAATGCCTCTTTTGCCCTATCTAATTGACTTGTGTTGAAATTAAGAAGGGGTATTTGTCCCAGTTGACTCAGTGACGTCATTGGCCAAAGCAGCGGTTTACAGCTAGACGAAAAGATTTAGCTTAATTGGCACGTTATATCTAATTGTGGCCTTCACCCAAATTTCCGGACACATCTGAAAAGCCTCTTGCTCGGCAAGGAGGTGTGCTATGAAATCACGGAGAAAGTTAGAGGCAAGGGGTTAAATAGGAAGGCTTTCAACAGAGCAAACAGGCCGGTGGGGTCGGGAGGCCGGCCGGCGAGGGACGAAAGCTTTGCCAGGCATGGGCATGCCTCATGGGCAAGTGTTGGCTCGCCTCAAATCTGAATTGGCCTTGGCCTCCTCGCGAGTGGCATGTTTTGAAAGCGGCGGCAGCGTTCTTCTCCAAGACCCTCCGGTGAGGGATCCTATGATTCACCGTTATCACCCCATGTTTTCTTTGCGTCTGATGTGTCGGCTACTCCACTTTCCCCTATTAGGTATTATTCCCGGCAGCACCGATCTCTGAGCCCTTGAGCTCAAGACTGGCAGCACCGGACGACCGACATTCGCACCATCCATGTGGACAGGGCTGGGGGCTATGGGAGCCCGAAGATCTGGCGGGTGTTGCGCAGGCAATGCGAAGGGTGTGGCAAACATCGCATTGCTCGGTTAATGCGCCGAGAGGGCTTGCGGGGGCATTCCCGCTACCAAGCGCTGGAGGCGGCGGAAGTTCGAAAAGCGTCAGGCTGAAATCACCAATCAGCTCGCTCGGGACTTCAGCGCACCAATTCCAAATACCCAATGGGTGACCGATATCACTTATATTCCCACGCAAGAAGGCCGGCTCTACTTGGCGGTGGTCCTGGATTTATTTTCTCGGCAAGTGATTGGGTGGTCGATGCAGCCACAATTGGGACGTGACCTGGTCATGCACGACGTCCTGATGGCCGTGTGGCAACGACGGAGTCCGGAGACAGTGATCCTCCATTCCGACCGAGGCACGCAGAATACCGCACAGGAGTTTCAAGCCTTCCTGCAGGCACATGGGATTGTGAGTAGCATGAGCGGCGTGGGGAGCTGTTATGATAATGGGGTGGCGGAGAGTTTTTTTTGCTCATTGAAACGCGAACGAGTTCAACGACGGCAATACGGAACCCGGGCGGAAGCCCGAGCTGATGTGTTTGATTACATCGAACGGTTTTATAACCACCGACGGCCCCACTCTTTTATTCAAGGCCTGACCCCAAGAAATTTTATGGAGCAATACTCTCAATACTCTCAAAAGTTTTCTTTAACCTGTCCGTGAAACCGCGGGAAGACCACCAAAAAATCTGGAAAGGAAAACCACAAAGCGTTCGCGTCTGTTCCAGACTTTCTAAAAGCCCCGCCATGGGCTTACCACAGATCAAAATTCGGAGTCTTGTCGCCCGGGGCCTTATACCGAACTGCTGAAGAAATTGGAGGCCTCAGGATCTCTATATTTATCCGCTCCAAAACTTCAGAAAACAGAGACAATTACAATTGTTGAGACGATTTCAATTTAAACACAGTCATGCCTATGAGGTTCAAACGCCTAATATTGATTGAAAAATACATTCCGGGTTGTTTTATGCCATATCAAAAAAATGTCTTTGAGTAAGACGTTGAGTTAATTGAATTTTCTGGTATGCTCTGATGGAAGGAACAAAAACTATAATGTCCGATTCGCGGTGGTATCTCGTTCAAAGTAAGGTCCGTCAGGAAGATCTGGCAGAATTGAACCTACGATTGTTGGGCGTTGAGACTTTCTGCCCACGTTTACGGGAGTTGAAAGCGACTCGAAGTAAAGCTCAAACTGAAGGGGAAATATTATTTCCAGGGTATTTATTCGTAAGATTTAATATAAAGACTGGATACCGGAAAGTGACTTATGCTCAGGGGGTTCTGAGGGTGGTCAAGTTTGGCCCGGAACCAGCAGTAGTGGAAGAAGAAATCATTGACTCAATTAGGGAGAGAGTTCACAATAGGTTTGTAAACCCACCCCTTTCAGCTTCATTGGAATCTGGACAAATAGTTCGTATTCATAAAGGGCCCTTTCGTGGCTTTGAGGCAATTTTTGACCTTGAGCTGAATGGGAGGCAACGAGTCGTCCTCCTTATGAAAACCGTTGCATTTCAAGGTCGTATGGTCCTTGATCGCGACTGTGTAGTGTTGTAATGAGACTTATGAGGCTTGCAATGGCCAATTTGGCCATTTCGAGAATAAATGCGTTGAAATAAGACAAATCAGCAAATCTAGCCAATAGATTTCTCCTAATACGTAATTATACTCCTCGATTTTTCCTTAGGTTTGGTTTCATGTTTAAAAAAAACATATAAAAGTAATGGGCTAAGTAGTCGCAAGAATTAAGTAATAAAAACAGCTAATTCAGGGCATGGATCGATTAGGCGGTTAAGAAATTAAATAAGAGTACTTGTAGCCCCTTTTTAGTTTACTTCCACTTGTGTTTTTGATTGCAGTCTGAATAGTTTCGTTATTTGTTTGAGTGCGAAAACTTGACGATTAGGAGATTAACTCAGTTGGCTGGGCATGGCGGCAGCCTGTCTATTTTGGGAACAGGGCTTGATTTTTTATACTCCAAAACAAGTAGTGAAATTGTTGTACATTACTAATAAATGCGATGAAAGTTGCCATAATTTTAGAATTTCATTTGGGTTTCGGATTTTTATTTAGGAAAACCGGAAAAGCCAGGCAGGAATTTAGAAAAAGATGAAATGGATAGTTTGACGAAAAATCGTATAACCTTCCTTTTGTCTCCTCTAGATTGAGGATGACCTATTTTATAATTCGTCCCCCCCCTATAGTGACCTCGGCCAAAGCTGTACCGATATTTTTTCCCCTTGATTGATTTTTATTTTAAATGGTGAAAACGTCATGGCCATCTTTCAAACGGTCAATTCCTTTTTGTTTTTAAGGCTTAACCAAACTTTTCGAATCTGCTGTAGGTGAAAAATGGAAACTTCAGACTTTCTGGTCATTGGTGGCGGAATCATTGGCATTAATATAGCTCGACACCTGAAACGGCAGTTTTCCGATGCGTCCGTGACTATTATTGAAAAGGAAAATCACTGTGGAGCTCATGCCAGTGGTCGGAATAGCGGGGTGTTGCATGCTGGTTTTTATTATTCACCGGAAAGTTTGAAGGCCAAATTTACACGTCTCGGAAATAAACTGTTGACGGAATACTGTGAATCCAGGCAGATACCGATGAATAGGTGTGGAAAGCTTGTTGTTGCCAAAGATTGTAGCGAACACCCAGCTCTTGACGAACTTCTCAGGAGAGGAAAAGCAAACGACATTGATTTACAAGCTATTACCGAGGAGGAAGCCAAAGCTATTGAGCCCCGCGTGAAAACCTGCCAGCGAGCCCTGTTTTCTCCAACAACATCGACGGTGGACCCAACTAAAGTTTTGCAATCAATGACCAGCGATGCCATTCATGAAGGGATACAGGTTCGTTGCGGGGTTCAGTATCTCAAAAAAACGCAGGAAGGAATTTTTACCTCAGCTGGCAACTTTAAAGTCGGGTATCTCATTAATGCGGCCGGTCTGTATGCAGACAAAATTGCAAAAGATTTCGGTTTTTCCGAGAATTATAAAATTCTCCCTTTTAAGGGACTCTACCTCTACTCGGATGAGCCAATAGGAGCCATCCGAACAAACATTTATCCAGTCCCGGATTTGCGGAATCCGTTTCTCGGAGTCCATGTCACTGTTACTTCGGAGGGAAGAGCGAAGATCGGGCCAACGGCGATCCCCGCTTTTTGGCGTGAACAATATTCCGGATTTGAGAATTTTAACGCTCAAGAGTGCATGGATCTCACCTTAAGACAAATGCATCTTATAGGATTTTCTAATTTTGACTTTAAAAAATTGGCTTTTGAAGAGTTAAGGAAATACTCCCGTGGCCATCTGGTCACTTTGGTTTCTGCTTTACTTGATGGCGTGCAGACAGAACACTATAAGTCCTGGGGAAGACCAGGGATACGAGCACAGCTGGTCAATATGAAGGAGAAGACCCTTCAAATGGATTTTGTCCTTGAAGGAGATGACAAATCCATGCATATATTAAATGCGGTATCTCCTGGATTTACATGCTCCATCCCTTTTTCAGAATATGTCTGTGAGAAGATTCAGGCGTCAGTGAAAACCGGTTAAAAGCCATTATGGTTAATGCAGAAAATCCATGCTGAGAGGAAGGGAAGGTATGAATTTATTTGATTGCCTCATGTCCGATGTCAGCGAAAAAACGAGGTTGTCACATAGGAAATGCTTGGCTTGGGAGCTTGTCTGTTGTCCATTTTTCTTTGGGTAATTATGCCTTGTCCTAAGCTGGGATAGTATAATTGGCGAGAAAAAAGAAAAGGGACAGAATTATGAAAGTTGTTATTCTAGCAGGTGGATTGGGAACTCGATTTTCTGAGGAAACGGCTTTAAGACCAAAGCCCATGATAGAGATCGGAGGGAAACCAATTCTTTGGCATATCATGAAAGTCTATGCGGCGTATAATGTCACTGAGTTCATTGTTGCGTTAGGGTATAAACCTGAAGTCATCAAGGAGTATTTCTTGAATTTCTATGCTATCAATAATGATCTCACGATTGATTTAGCGAATGGAAAAACTACGATTCATGACGGAAAACAGCCAAACTGGAAAATCCATCTTGTGGATACCGGAATGCATACGCAAACCGGAGGGAGGCTCAAGCGCCTTAAAAAGTGGTTGGGTGATGATGAAACATTTTTGTTTACCTATGGCGATGGGGTAGCCGATCTCAATATTGAATCTGTCATTAAATTTCATCATTCCCATGGAAAATTGGCAACTGTGACCACCGTACGGTCTCCTGCCCGGTTTGGGCGAATCAGCTTTGAAGGAGATAGGATCTCTAACTTTCATGAAAAACCTGAATCAGGGGAAGGGTGGATAAACGGTGGATTTTTTGTGCTAAATGGTAAAGCCATAGATTACATCCGTGATGATGAAACATCCTGGGAGAAAGAACCTTTGGAAGATCTGACCAAAGATGGGCAAATGATGGGATACCGTCATTATGGGTTCTGGTCGTGTATGGATACATTGAAAGAAAAAAACTATTTGGAAGAACTCTGGGATACACAAAATGCCCCATGGAAAATATGGACCGATTAAGTGGTTAGTCTGTTACTGCTCAGGGCTGTGAGAATTTGACGATTGTAGAATCCTTTTACATAAACGCTTCCATTCAATGTCCGACACCGATGGGTTTCGTTAAGAATTTGGGGCGAATCATATTTGTGAACCACACTAGGGGGTACTTGTGAAGATATTAATTACAGGTAATCTGGGCTATGTCGGTCCGGCAGTTATTCAGCGGTTGAGGGAATGTTTTTCGGGTGCAACGCTGATTGGCTTGGATATGGGATTTTTTGCACATTGTCTCACTGCTCCTGAGATGGTGAGTAGGGCACAGGTCGATATTCAATACTTCGCCGATGTCCGCAAGCCACCTGATGAGGTGCTTCAAGGCATTGATGTGATTGTCTATTTGGCGGCAATTTCAAATGATCCCATGGGTGCCTTATTTGAGGATGTGACAGCAAATGTGAACCACCATGCGGCCTATGCCCTCGCAGTGAAAGCTAAAGCCCGTGGCGTGAAGTCATTTATTTTTGCATCGTCTTGCAGCGTTTATGGTTTTGCCGAAGGTGCCAGGGATGAAGATTCACCCTTGAATCCGCTCACAGCTTACGCCAAGTCAAAGTTAGGCGCAGAGAAAGATCTTAGCCGGTTAGCTGATGAGCGGTTTGTTGTAACATGTCTTCGCTTTGCAACCGCATGTGGAATGAGTGAGCGGCTTCGGCTGGATTTGGTGCTAAATGATTTTGTTGCGAGTGCCTTGGTCAATGGGGAAATTATCATCCTCAGTGATGGGACTCCTTGGCGGCCCCTTATTCATATTAAGGATATGGCGAAAGCTATTGAATGGGGTATTCGAAGAAAGAGCCAGGACGGCGGTGAGGCTCTTTCCATCAATGTCGGGAGCAATCAATGGAATTATCAGGTCAGACAGTTGGCGGATGCGGTGGCTCAGGTCATTCCGGGGACGACCATTTCTATTAATGAAGGGGCTCAGCCTGATCGAAGATCCTATCAAGTGAGCTTTGATCGGTTTATGAAGTTGGCTCCAGAATTTCAGCCTTCCATTGATTTGAAAACAGCAATTGTCGAATTGAAAAATGGTATGAAAGCGATAAACTTTCAGGATAAAGACTTCCGAAACTCACAATTGATTCGCTTGAATCTTCTCAAGCAGTTGAAGGCAAAGCAGTTAATTACGGAAAATCTTGATTGGGTCACTGGAAAGACAGATCCCATTCTGGCCTAAAAAGCTTCCTCCTTCTTAATGGAAACAATGAAAAGTCTTTTCGACCAATCTATCCTTGTGACGTCTATCAGGAAGTTTCCCTCAGACGACCGTCCTGGAGTTGAAAATTCGTTTAAATGAAAGAGGTCTTGCTGTGAACAAAAGCGTATGCCGGTTTTGCGACACTCCATTGGAAGTGACCTTTTTGGATCTTGGGATGTCACCACTTGCCAATAGCAATTTGTCCGAATCCCAACTGAATGCTGTAGAGATGTTTCTCCCTTTGCATGTCTATGTTTGTAAAGCCTGTCTGTTGGTTCAACTTGAGGAATGTTCCAGTCCGGATACGATCTTTTCCGATTATGACTATTTTTCTAGCTTTTCCGATTCCTGGCTCAGACATGCCCAAAAATATTCAGAACAGGTGATAAATAGGTTTGACTTGAATGCACGCAGCCAGGTGATTGAAATAGCCAGCAATGACGGGTACCTTTTGAAGAATTTTTATGGCCATGGGATTCCGGTTTTGGGAATCGAGCCTGCTCGAAATGTGGCAGAAGTTGCTAGAGAGAAGGGTATTGCTACCGTTGTCGAGTTTTTTGGGGAAAAGCTGGCTTGTGATCTTTCAAGCAAAGGGACTCAAGCCGATTTGCTCATTGGAAATAATGTGTTAGCGCATGTTCCAGCTTTGAATGATTTCGTTCGAGGTCTGAAAGTGTTGTTGAAGCCCAATGGGGTCATCACCCTCGAATTTCCTCATCTGATGCGATTGATGGCGGACACCCAATTCGATACGATCTATCATGAACATTTTTCCTATTTTTCTTTTTATACGGTTCAAAAGATTTTTGCCAAACATGGGTTGAAAGTCTTTGATGTGGAAGAATTATCTACTCATGGAGGGTCCCTTAGAATTTACTGTTGCCACGAAGAAGATTCAACTAAATCTATTCAAGCCCGAGTCGCGGAGCTTCTGCATCGTGAAGAACAAGAGGGTTTTGGGCAGTTAGAGCATTACTTGTCGTTTTCGGGTCGTGTGATTTATGTCAAACGACAACTTCTGTTATTTTTAATTTCTACAAAGGAAGCAGGGAAAACCATAGCTGGATATGGGGCACCCGCAAAAGGAAATACCTTGTTGAATTATTGTGGAATAAGAACGGACTTTCTGGATTTTACGGTTGATCGGAGTCCCCACAAACAGGGTAAATTTTTGCCGGGAACACACATCCCCATCCTTTCTCCCGATGCGATAAAATTACATAAGCCGGATTACCTTCTTATTTTACCTTGGAATATTAAAGATGAAGTCATGGAGCAAATGGCGCATATTCGGGAATGGGGAGGCAAATTTGTGGTGCCTATACCCCAATTAGAGGTTCTTTCATGAATTTTACCGAAACCTCTCTAAAGGGAGCCTTCCTAATTGATCCAGAAAAAATTGAAGACCCGAGAGGATTCTTCGCACGAACATGGTGCCAACGGGACTTTGAGCGACATGGTATCTCCTTTCAACCTGTCCAATCCAATATGTCTCACAATAAATATAAAGGGATTCTTCGAGGAATGCATTATCAATCTGCCCCTCATGAGGAAGCTAAGCTTGTCTGGTGTATAAATGGGGCGATTCATGATGTGATCATTGACTTACGTCCTTTGTCTCCAACGTTCATGCAACATCTATCCGTCGTTCTCAGTGCAGAAAACCGTCGAATATTGTTCATCCCAGAGGGATTCGCTAATGGATTTCAGACTTTACAAAATGAGTCTGACGTTTTTTACCAGATGTCTGAGTTTTACGCTCCTGAATTTGCCAAAGGTGTGAGGTGGAATGATCCTGCTTTTGGAATTCATTGGCCCACGGATGAGCGTCTCATATCCGATCGAGATCAAAGTTTCCCGAACTTTATTCTCTAAAATGTTTGAAAACTCTGAAATAGCAAGGGCATATGACTAATAAAAATGGGATTCAGTTGGGGACAGAAATGCATCGGTTTATCGCCGATCTGTATCCCATTTGTCGGAGTATTACCGGCGATGGTGTTCGAGAAACGCTTCATTTCATCGGAAAGCATATTCCTGTTGAGATTCATGAAGTCCCGAGCGGGACTAAAGTCTTTGATTGGATTGTACCTAAAGAGTGGAATATTCAAGATGCCTATATAAAGAACGCCAGGGGAGAGAGGGTTGTCGATTTTCAGAAATCAAACTTGCATGTTGTCAGCTATAGCCAGCCGGTTCACGCCACAATGACTCTCGAAGAGTTATTGCCTCATTTGCATTCTTTGCCCGGTGACCCTGAAAGGATTCCCTACCGCACCTCTTATTACAAGGAAAGCTGGGGATTCTGTCTGAGTCACCAGCAATTGATGGGGCTGACAGATCAAGAATATGAGGTGTGCATCGATTCAACAATTACAGAGGGAAATTTGACTTACGGCGAATGCTATATAAAAGGAGAATTAGAACAAGAAATTTTAATCTCCTGTCATATTTGTCATCCATCTCTATGCAATGACAACCTCTCCGGAATTGCCCTGGCGACGTTTCTTTCCAAAGCTTTATCTTCGACATCATTGCGATACTCTTATCGTTTTCTTTTTATCCCTGGAACGATTGGGTCTATCACTTGGCTCGCGCTGCATCAAGAGCAAGTATCCAAAATTAAGGCAGGAATAGTTGTGACAGGAGTGGGGGACCCTGGGCCGGTGACCTACAAGAAGAGTCGGCAAGGAAATGCTGAGATTGACCGGGCGTTCAATTATATTCTTAAAGCGTCCGGGCAGTCGCATGCTATTATCGATTTTTTCCCTTATGGGTATGATGAAAGGCAATACTGTTCTCCCGGTTTCAATTTGCCTGTTGGCTGTTTCATGAGAACGCCTCATGGAGAATATTCTGAATATCACACTTCTGGGGACAATCTAAATTTTGTTCAACCAGAATATCTTGATGCATCATTGACTTGTTGCTTAGAGGTCTTGACCCTTCTTGAACGGAATAGAACCTATCTCAGTCAAAACCTTCAGTGTGAACCACAACTAGGGAAAAGGGGGCTGTATCGGGCAATTGGGGGTGAGTCCGAAGGTGCCAAACGAGAGATGGCGATGCTTTGGGTCCTGAATTTATCCGATGGCCACTATTCCGTTTTAGATATCGCGGAACGGTCAAACATACCTTTTTGTATTATCTCTGAGGCAGCCGTAATCCTAGCTGATCATGGGTTGTTGAAGGAAATTGTTCTGTGATTCATTCAGGAAGAGATGAGGCTATGAAGAATTCGTTGATGAGAACTTCCGCGAAATCTTGCGAAAGAGAGGTCGTTGGGTTGATGCCCGCTGGCGGAAAAGCCGAAAGAATTGCCCCCTTGCCTTGTAGTAAAGAATTGTTCCCGCTTGGGTTTCAACTCATGGAGGGAAGTTCTCGGCCTCGTCCAAAGGCTGTGGGGCATTATTTATTGGAGAAGTTTCAATTAGCAGGAATTACAAAAACGTATATTATTCTTCGGAAGGGCAAATGGGATATTCCCGCTTATTTCGGTCATGGGGAATTCGTAAACATGCATCTCGGGTATTTGATCATGGGGGAATCTTTGGGACCGCCATTTACCTTAGACCAAGCATATCCATTTGTTCATGATAAGTTGGTCGCGTTTGGATTCCCAGATATTATGATCAGTTCCGAAAATGTGTTTAGTTCATTACTCACGCAGCAGGAACGCACGCAAGCAGATGTGGTTCTGGCCGTTTTCCCGGCGCATAAGCCCCAAATTATGGACATGGTGGAGATGGATGAAAACGGGAAAATACACGCAATGTTTTTGAAGCCGGATAAGACTGACTTGGAGCTCTGTTGGTTAGGCGGAGTGTGGACGCCCGTGTTTACCCAGTTTATGCATGAATACCTTCAGCGCTTTCGAAAAAAAAATGATTTCAAAACTTCAAAGGGCGGCAAACTGGAATCAGAGGATTTGACCGTTGGAGCCGTGATACAAGCGGCAATCAGCAAAGGGTTACAGACGTACGGCGTGGTATTCCCGGAGGGGAAATATATTGATATTGGTACACCAGATAACCTGCTGAAATCTTTGAAAATGTTTGGGTGTCAGTTGACCTAACTTTTTCCATATTTCGTATTTCTGGATAGAAATTGGTTTCTCTTTTTCATCCTTTGGTCTTAATGATGCATGCAAAAATAATCAAAGAGAATTTTTTATAATTTCACCTCCCATAGATTCCCTCTGTCTATTTCCATAGGTTTCTGTGAGCTGTCGAATCCGGATAGCCGGTATTTCAGGGTTAAAGGCAAATAATTATGTGCTGGGCGCTTAATGAAAGTACTCGTTGGATGATGCTGAGTGATTGCTACCTTGCGACCGTTGAGTATTTATTCCCTACTAACCGACCTCACTTCAGCGATCGGTTATTTGAAAAATTTTCGCAATATCCTGGTGCACAGGGGCGAGAGGGTCGCTCTCCACAATGCCGATCATGACCTCCTTGTTAGATGCCAAGGTCTTGATTACTGGTGCAAGCGGGTTTTTGGGAACCCATTTGGTTCAGCGACTATGTCCGATTAGCGGGGAAGTACATGCGACTTCCCGGACCCAACGACCAACCCTCAAGGGTGGACCTCTCTGGTGGCAAACAAATTTGGAGGATCTGGGGGCGGTTCGCAGTCTATTCGAAACCGTCAAGCCGGATATTATCTTCCATATGTCGGGGTTGGCTTCAGCTATTCAAACTGTGGAATTCGTGTTGCCGACATTTCATAGCTTGCTCACAAGCACGGTCAATCTTTTAACAGTTGCCACGGAAGTCGGTTGTCAGCGTGTCGTATTGGCAGGGTCACTTAATGAGCCGCAATCCGAGGATCCCGAGATGATTCCGAGTTCACCATATGCTGCGGCTAAATGGGCGGGGAGTGCGTATGGTCGTATGTTCCATGCACTCTATGGCACTCCTTTGGTTATTGTCAGAACCTTTATGACCTATGGGCCGGGACAAGATTCCCGGAAGCTCATCCCCTCTGTTGTGCTCTCACTCCTGCAAGGTGAATCTCCAAAGCTTTCTAGCGGGCAATGGAATGCTGACTGGATTTATATTAATGATGTCATCGACGGATTTCTTGCTGCAGCTCAGATGCCACAGATTGAGGGAGCCATGTTCGACTTAGGTTCGGGAGCGCTCGTGACCGTTCGTGAATTAGTAGAGAAATTGGTCAAGATTGTGGGCTGTTCTACACGACCTCTCTTTGGCGCACTGCCTGATCGAGCATTTGAGCCGGCACGCAAGGCGGAGATAAGAAAGACTTTCGAAAAGCTCGGATGGAATCCAAAGGTTTCGCTTGAAAGTGGACTACAGCAAACCGTGGAATGGTATAGAGCGCAATGTCGTTCTTCCTCATTGTCTCCGCATCAAAAATGACCAATCAGGTAGCTGGGGCATGGGGTTGTTGTGGTTCGTATTATACTGAATTTACATTTAATAAATATTGCCGAAGGTTTTATGCCTCGTAAGCAATATTAAAAAAATCTGTTTTAAACAGGCTGCGTTTGTTTATGAGCATTATTCCTAAGTTTGGCATAAAAGTGCTTCAGTTGGTTTATGGAGCTCTTGAGAAGGTTCTTGAGAGATTCAACCCACCAATTCGCAATCTGGTAGTATCCCTGAATCCGGATGGCCCTGTGCGCGGTCATGTGCTTCTTTCTTACCGAATTGAATTGTTTTTGCAAAGGGCAGGTCAGCCAGTTCCTACTTATCATCCAAGTTGGGTCATTACTGAGCGGATGGCAAGAAAATTTTTGGATTTTGGCTATACGGTTGATGTCATTGCCAATGAAAATAAGTCATTTCTTCCAAAAAAGGAATATACATTTTTCATTGATACTCGAATGAATTTCGAACGGCTTGCCCCAATGCTCAACAAAGATTGCGTCAAAATTTTGCATGCCACAACGGCTCATCCATATTTTCATAATGCCGCGGAAGCCAAACGGCTGATGGCCTTACAAGAGAGGAAGCATGTGACCGTGCGGTCCCGGAGATTTATGCCGGTGCGGGACGCCGTGGCGGTTGAGTACGCCGATTGTCTAACCGTTCCCTCTGAATTTTGCCTTCAAACGTTTGGGTATGCCAATAAGCCCTTCTATCTTGTCCCATATCCGGCTGAGTTTGTGTATCCGTGGGCGGAAGCGAAAAACTTTGAATCCTGTCGATCCCGATTCCTGTGGTTGGGGAGTGCGGGAATGGTTCATAAAGGGCTCGATTTAGTATTAGAGGCATTCGCAGGAATGCCGGAGTACCATCTCACGGTATGTGGTCCCGTAGCGAAGGAGGAGGATTTTGAGCGAGTGTATGAGCAAGAACTGTATCACACGTCAAATATTCATACCCTCGGGTGGATTGATATTGATAGCCCTAAATTTGTCAATTTAGCCCTTCAGTGTGTTGGGTTTGTTTACCCATCTTGTTCCGAAGGTAGTGCGGGAGCAGTCATTACGTGTCTGCATGCTGGGCTTATTCCTATTATTAGTCGCGAATCTGGTGTGGATGTGAGTAAAGAAGTGAATGCTGTTCTTGAGGATTGTTCAATCGAAGCTATTCAGGATGCCGTTCGTCAACTTGCGAGTTGTTCCACATCAGAACTTGAGCGAAAATCTCGAAATGCCTGGGAATTTGCCCGAGCGAATCATACTGTGGAAAATTTTGAAAAACAGTATGGAATAATGCTTGAAAAGATTATGATGGATTTTCAGATGGGAAAAAATACTTGAATGGGCGTTAAAGTCAGTTAAGGTTTGAAATGACCCCAGCTAAGCTGGTGCAATGGCGTTCGTCCAGGAATGTCACGACAACTTCAGGCAATGAGACATAAAGATCAAGCGCGCAGCCCTGAGAAAGGTTGCCTCTCTCGACGTGAAAGTCATATGGAATTTCACCTCACAGAGTGCGGGACTCAAATAATTCGTAAACCAACTGACTATGGGATAGGATGTATAGCTACATGGGTCCAATAAAAGGTAGGAATTTAGGCATATTGAAAAGAAATTGGTTGTTACTCGGTGTCATGGCTGTAACCTTAGGGATCGGCACGGTGTATGGCATAGCTATTCATAAATATCATGTCTTTCCCTATACTTTTTTTGAAATGGCAAAAAATTACGTGAATAATGAGGAAGACGATCTTCAATATGGCCCCTGGTCAATTGGGGTTTATACGGGATCCACCCCATTTGAGTTAACCGACCCGGAAGACATTTCGAATCCCGTTCTCACAGCAAAGGATGTTAAGGATATCGATGCCAAATTTGTTGCCGATCCTTTTATGGCAATCAAAGCGGGTCGCTTTTATTTGTTTTTCGAAGTATTGAATCGGGCCAACAATCAAGGAGACATCGGATATGCTGAAAGCGAGAATGGTCAAAAGTGGGAATACAAGAAAATTCTTATCGATGAACCCTTCCACTTATCCTATCCCTACGTTTTCAATTGGGAAAATAACGATTACTTAATTCTGGAGAGCCATGAGGATCTCTCGATCAGACTGTACCGGGCCAAATCATTTCCTTCGGAATGGGAATACCTGAAAAGCATCTTTAATGGAGAACACTATGTGGATCCCTCCATTTTTCGATTTAACGACACCTGGTGGTTGTTTTATACAAACCCAAAAAATGACGCCTTAAATCTCTACTATGCCGACGAGTTGATGGGAGATTGGAGGCCTCATCCGATGAATCCGATCGTGAAATTAAACAAACATATCGCCAGACCGGGTGGAAGGGTCCTCGTTCATGATGGGCGGATTTACCGATTCACTCAAGATACTGAGCCGCGTTATGGCATTCAGGTCTTCGCCTTTGAAATAGAAGAACTAACGAGAAGCACCTACAAAGAAAAAATTGTTTCAGCAAAGCCTGTCGTCACGATGTCGGGAGAAGGATGGAATGCCTATGGCATGCACAATGTTGACCCGCACTTCATCAGAGGGCAGTGGATGGCATCGGTTGATGGGAGATGCGAGCCCAGTTCTACCCCTTGCAAGACCATTTCGGCCAAAAAATAATTTGTTCGTTAATTGTGTTATGGGTCAGGCCTTGCGGGAATTTTCACTAATTTCGCCCCAATCGTTTTGGAATTTGGCTAAGCCATCCTCAACCCCTATCCCACACCATTATTCAGGTATCGCAAGGATGAGCGACAATTGCTCATGGGTGGTTGAATGAGCCCTGTCAAGCTGCCTTTCTTTTCTCGGAACTCATAATGGATGGGGTAGTTAAGGGCGGGGGTGGTAGTAGTGGCTGGAATTAAAACATGCCTCATTGAAGGCTTTGGCTGGCATTGCCTGAAGGTTTTCCCATACGAGCCTCCTGAAGAAAGTTATCTGCGGCATTCGTTTAAACATAGTAAACAATAGGAATCCCTGTCATATTTCTATCAATTTAGAAACACCTAGTGTAATTTCAATAAAAGGAATAAAATTTGCTTTTCGGTTTGATTGGCCAGCTTATTTCCCGAGTTCAAGATGTGAGTCGAATATAAAAGATAAAATATCATGAAAAATCTGATAAAAGTCCTGCTCATAAATATTGTCATGTTAGGGGTATTTTTTGTTATAGCGGAAGTTGGAGCAAGGACATATTCTACCCTCAAGACTTGTTTGTCTGGTGAATGTGACGAATTTTTATTCACCAGGATCAATCTGTTTCATGAAAATAAGATGGTTGGCCTTTCTGCAATAGATCCTCTTCTGGGGTATAAGCCCAATCCGGGTTTTAATGGGATTATTCATCATCCACCAGGATGGCATAATGTGTATGTCTCCATTGACCAACACGGATTTCGGCGTCATGTCGATGACAATCATATGAGTGCACATTCAGGGGATCGGGTGTTAGCGGTGGGTGATAGTTTCACCTTTGGCGACCAGGTGAATAACTCTGATACGTGGCCGGCTTGTATTGCCCAACAAATGCCGCTTGATGTTTGGAATGGCGGAGTATTTGGTTATGGAGCTGCTCAGTCCATCTTGAGAGCTGAGCGGGAGGTTGCCATTCATGGGACTTTTGATATTATTATTTGGTCGATCACGGTTGATTCGGACTTTGATCGCGATCAATTGAGTGTTAGGTCGAGTTTCTCCAAGCCGTATATTGCTTCTGTGGAAGGAGAAACTATGGTGGTACCACCAGGGGATTTTGACACTTCCCCTGATTTTATGTGGCTGCTTGGTTATTCGGTGATACTTCAAAGGCATCTGTTGCCAATACTACAGAAGGAAGGAAATTTTTTTTACGATGGGAGATATAAAGTTCGAGGGGAACAGGCTGCAGAAATTAGGGATATCATTGATTTTGCTATGCAACGCTTTGCCCGCATAAAAGGGACAAAAAGGAAAAGTATCCTTTTGCAGTATGATCCGTGGATTTTTTCGGAAAGGGATTTTGAAAAAACCAATGAGAGAAGAATGCTTATTGAAAAATATGCAGAAAAATATAATATCGAAATTATTGATTCATTCGATCAGGTTTATGTTCCTGAAAAGAGGGATGAATTATGGTTTAGCTATAAGGACTTTGGTCATCATACGCCTTATGGGAATAAGGTGGTTTGTGATGAAGTCTTAAAGTGGCTTAAAAGGGACGCTTTTCAAATAATGTAAAAAAAGTGGATTCTGTTGATTTTTGAAACCCTTTCGGATTGAAATCTGTTTGTGTTTCTTGGAGCAATGAAAGTAGGGTTGGAGGAAATCTGCTGGCATACAAAATCTCGTGAAGGCTTATTCTTAGGAATGGCGTTTCGGTATCCAATCTTGCTCTCTTCTTAGAGTGGTTTCCTGCTTAGATTGAATGCGATGGTGAGTTCAGATTGAGTAGCTGGCCGAATAGACGCACTAGTGTTTGATCGCGAATCGATCGCATTCCCATCCTTGCATTCAATGCCTTCGGCTTTTTGGTTCGCCCTGATTTTTGGAACAGGTGTGACAGGTTAGAAAGGATAATTTATGAATGATAGGTATTCCTCGACATCTAGCGGGAATTATTTAACCGTCATCCCACCAAAATCTGGTTGGACCATGACAGGCTTTCAAGAGTTGAAAGACTATCGAGACCTGTTTTATTTTCTTGTGTGGCGTGATATTAAGACGTTATACGCCCAAACGATTTTAGGATTTATGTGGGCAATACTCCAGCCCCTTGTTCAGATCGTTATTTTCACGATTATTTTCGGAAATGTTGCCAAATTAACGACAGATGGTATTCCCTATCTTCTTTTTTCCAGTGTCGCGCTTATTCCGTGGACCTATATCTCCCTGGCGACGGCGCAGTCTAGTCAAAGTCTGATTCAGGGATCGAGTATGCTTGGGAAGATTTATTTTCCTCGATTAATATTTCCCATTACTCCGGTGCTGGCCAAGCTGGTTGATTTTGGAATTTCAATGGTCATTATCGTGTGTATCATGCTGTACTATCGTGTGTCTCCCACATGGAACTTATTATTCTTCCCATTGTTCTTAATTATGATGGTATCCATCCCTTTGGGTATAGGGACATGGTTGTCCACACTGGCTATTAGGTTTCGGGATGTAAGGCAGGCAATGCCGTTTTTTATTCAAATGCTCATGTTCAGCGCCCCAATCGTCTATTCCGCTTCATCCATACCTGAACAATATCGTCTCCTTTATTCGCTGAATCCCATTGTCGGAGTGATTGAGGGGTTTAGGGCCTGTTTGCTTGGCTTCCCAATCCCTTGGCTGTATATTTGGCCTGGAATGTTAACGGCGGCCCTGTTAGTAATAAGTGGAACAGTGTATTTCAAGCGGATGGAGCGGATTATTGTAGATGTTATTTGAGCGAATAGACGATCAAGGAACGCGCCATGAATAATGATTTAGCTATAAAAGTAGAAAACATCAGCAAGTGCTATCGTATCGGATTAAAGGAAAACATGCATGATAGCCTCGGTGCATCTGTGCTGCATTTCTTAAAAGATCCTCTTCAAAACTATCGTAAGTACCGCTCGCTTTATCAATTTGATGATTTGCGACCAGACCAGGTTGAGAATCGACCTGATGTGATCTGGGCCTTGAGAGATGTCTCCTTTGAGGTGAAAAAGGGGGAAGTGGTGGGGATAATTGGTATTAACGGCGCAGGAAAATCCACACTTCTTAAAATTCTTTCGAAAATTACCGTTCCGACGAGCGGATCTGTCACTATACGTGGAAGAATATCAAGCCTTCTCGAAGTGGGAACCGGGTTTCATCCTGAGCTCACTGGCAGAGAGAATGTGTATCTGAACGGCACAATCTTAGGAATGAGGAAAAAGGAAATAGAACGTAAATTTGACGAAATTGTGGACTTTTCCGGTGTGGAAAAATTCATTGATACGCCCGTCAAGCGATACTCAAGTGGAATGAAAGTACGACTAGCCTTTGCCGTTGCGGCTCATCTGGAACCTGAAATTCTGGTCATCGATGAAGTGCTCGCCGTTGGTGACGCACGATTTCAAAAAAAATGTCTAAATAAAATGAAGGATGTTGGGAAACAGGGTCGCACTGTCTTATTTGTTTCCCATATTCTGCCGGCAGTTACCAGGCTATGTGGTCGGACAATTCTATTAAATGGGGGAAGGGTTCAGGTGGATGGTCCGACACATGAAGTCATCTGTGTGTATCTCAATACCGAAACCGGTGCTCAAGCTGAGCGTCGATGGAGTGATCTCATGGAGGCTCCTGGGGATGAAACCGTGCGGTTGTGTGGGGTAAGAGTCAGAGCCTATGATGGCTACGTGTCGGAAACGGTGGACATCAGTGAACCACTTCAAATTGAAATAGAATATGAGGTACTTCAGCCAGGGCATGAGTTTCGGATTTATTTCCATGTATTTAATGAAGAGGGGATAGAAGCGTTTATGTCCATTGATAATGATTCCGCATGGGTAAAAAAACCACGCCCATTAGGACGTTACGTGAGTAAATCCGTGATTCCTGCGAATTTACTCTCAGAGGGCAGATATTTTATTGGACCAACGATTCGGACTGAAAATCCATCAATTAAGCGCCTGGGGGTGAATGATGCAGTTGCCTTCCATGTGATTGACAGCATGGATGGGAATGGAGCTCGTGGTGATTCCACAGGAAATATCCCGGGAGTGGTCAGGCCCCTCTTGAAGTGGGAAACCCAATTTAACCCAAAAGAAGCCCACGTAGAAAAAATCCGGTAGGAGATAAATGATCCGCCGGATTTTCATTAAGTTGTACTCAATGTCACAGGGTTGGTTCTGTTGCGCGTGGTAATTCAAATAGACGTCCTGTCCTTTCAGCTTTTCTAGACTAATCATTTTAATTTCTAGCACCTAATCATATTTTTGTGGTCTTTGTGTGAAAGATTTTCTCAGGTGAGGGTTGGGGACAAATTTTCCCTTTGATTGGCTTTCTGCGTGATGCCGTTGTGTGGGACAGGCAGATTCTTTCATGTAAGTATCAACTTTTGAAAGTTTGTAATGGCCGTGGGGAAAAAACACGATCAGAAGATTCATTGAAATTGGGGAAGCCCTGATTGGCAAGTGCCAAAGGCTCGATGTTCTAAGCATTTGCCCAAAGATATGGTTAACGGACGTTTCCGAATGGATAAAAATGTTAAAGAAAATAAGGGAAAAAACCCTCGAGAGAAATACGCAAATGCTTGCAGGAGGATACCGGGCTTTCACGAAATACGTTGAAGGATCTCCTTAGAGAATTTAGTTATCAATGGTAAATCACATTGTATTCCACAAGTTTTTAGCCGAGATGCGGAGGCCACATTATCTGTGGGGTGTTTTGCAGAAATGAACTTAGCGAGTGCTGGGAGTTCATCGCATATCGATTGTCAAGTTTGGTGCCGCAGGTAGAAATGGTTTGGTGGCTTTAGAAAAAATTGTCGAAAGACTGGAGCCGATCTTCGAGGTACAAGTTTGATATATAGGTTTTTGATACAGGGGGAAGTCCTCGAAAGGCAAAGAATTATCGGGATATTCCCAATACGGATGCAGAAGCTCAATTCGTCATTGACATTGATCGATTGCAAAGACCCTTAAAAAATTCTCAATGAAAGCCTGGGCTAGGGAAGAGACGATTGATGATTTTATTCAGTCCCGTTCGGCACCATTGGCATTTTTTTATAGATCTTGATTTTTACCATGCTACAATGGCGGCCTTGCGTTCTCATGAGGCTATCTTAGAAGTATTACTACTAAGGATCTGGAGCTATTTTGAGGATATTATGGGCCCGACAAAGTCCGAACTTATGGGAGAGCGCCTGGCTATATTAGATTTTAACTCCACCCATAAGATGAGGAAGGTTTCTTCAATTTTTTGGCTGCGATGGGCGTTGCCCCACAGGCTCTTCCATCAGGTATGGCTGAAGTAGGTAAATCTTGTCCATATTTTTGATCATCAGGACAATGACAAACATATTGCACTCAACCCCATGCCTGCGGACTTAAAAAGTAGGCCCAATTTATAACAACTGAACAATAAGCCTGCCTGGGCGACTTCGATTTGTTACCCTGCCATTTCCAATCAACAGAATGATGAGTTGAATAGGGCTTTGGGTTGCTCGGTTGATTGGTGTGGCCAGCTGAACTTACACATCTCATCAGAAATAACACCAAAGACATCCTGGGAAACTAGAGAAATGAAGTCCCATCGGTCGATAGTGTATCAATATATTAAAATGCCAAACGTGGATAAACACTTTTTTTGCTTACAACAGAATACTCTAGTTCTAGCATGGGTATTATTTTGCAAGAAAAGCTCGCTCAGTGCTGTCGCTAAGCCAGAACTGAATATGGGCTTTTCGCCAAAGTCGACTGTAAGAGAAATGAGAAGATTCCTAGGATTTATTAGGAGCAATCTAGCTATCCTGATTGCCTTTATGGGCTATAAATACCATCGAAGCAAAACTGTAGCAGTCGTTGAATTGCCACGCTATGGTCAAACATGTCTTATTGTCCATAAGGGCTATAAGGTATTTGATTTCTATAAGAACGTTGTCAGGAAAGTGTTTGATCAGGATATTGATCCTACCTTGATCCAGAATGAAATTGACCTGTTGTTGCAGATTTCGAAATTTGATTTTGCGCCTTCCATAAAAAAATGGAATGTGGAGGAAGGATGGTATGAAGAAGAATTGTTGCAGGGTGCTCCGGACGCTTCCTATATCCCAATGGCTTCAGAAAGTGTATTGTCCAAGTTTCAGAATCATGTCGCTCAGCGATTAAAGACGTTGATCCTGTTTCAGGAGGCAAAAGTCGTCAATGCAGTTTCGTATGTAACTGACATAACAAAAACCCTCTATGACAGCCCACTGGCAACCCAGAAGTCCACTATCCAGGAGTTTAAACTAACGTCTCACTTTGTGGATTTGATTGTTGGGCAGCTCCGCCGTGAAAGCGATCATCAGGTTTTGCTGGTATTTACCCACGGAGATTTGGTCCCGGCCAACATGCTGAATACTAAGCAGGGAATGAAAATTATTGATTGGGAGGGTGCCGGATATCGGAGCGCATTATTCGATTTTTACAGTTATTTCTTTAACCAAACTTCATGGAGAGAGGTGCCTGTGAATGTGTTGGTTGCAGAAATCGAACAAGGCTTGCCGATGTGTATATCCGAATTAACTCAACATGCCTTTGAGATTTCACGTAGTCTGATAACCTCGGAAAAATTCTACCGTTGGATTTTTTATATTGAGATGGTCTGTCGATTGGTAGATCGTGCAATGACGGATAAAAATTTGCCTATCATGAAATATCTTCAAAATTATACGAATGCGTTCATCCGTTACGAAGAATTTCTCTCTCAAAAAGACGAGTCATATTGAGGAAAGTTCAGCGACATGCTGAGTTTAATTGCCAATAATCACTCATCGTGGCCCGGTCTCTGAAAAGGTGCTATAGGATATGTGTGGAATAGCCGGAGAATTAATATTTCTCAATGCAACGGGCCCTAAGGTGGATTGGGAAAGAATCAGTTCGATGATGGCTCGTAGAGGACCGGATGACGAAGGGATATGGTCGGATAAAGACCGTTGCACCCTGGTGTTCCGCCGATTGGCCATTATCGACCTGAGCCAAAACGGACATCAGCCAATGACGGCTTGTAGTGGGCGTTTTGTGCTCGTCTTTAATGGAGAGATCTATAACTATAAGGACTTGCGGAGTCGATTAGAAAGCCAGGGAGTGCAGTTTCGTTCCAATAGTGACACCGAGGTGGTGTTATATGCGCTAATCGAGTGGGGTATGGCCGCATTAGATTCTTTTAATGGTATGTTCGCGTTAGGTTTTTATGATAAAGCAGAAAAGCGGTTGTTACTCGCACGTGACCATGCGGGAATTAAACCACTCTACTATTTAACGCATTCCAAGGGGGTCGTATTTGCTTCCCAATATAATCAATTGCTGGCACATCCTTTTAGTCAGAACCTGAGCGTATCACAGGAGGCTCTAGGTCTCTATCTTCGGTTGGCCTATATTCCGGCGCCCTACGCACTTCTACAAAATTCTCACATGCTTGAACCGGGTACGTGGATCCAATTCACAGGAACGGGAGATATACAACAAGGACAATATTTTCATTTTCCCCGCTGTGAAATGCCTTCCTTGAAAGGGGAAGAGGCCCTCGAGGCTGTTGACCATGTGATAGCAGAGGCGGTCAAACGGCAATTAATCAGCGATGTGCCGGTAGGAGCTTTTCTCTCCGGTGGGATTGATTCGCCGCTGGTTGTGGCGAATATGAATGCATCAGGTACGAATACCATACGAACCTTCACCATTGGGACGGGTGAGGAAGCGACGGATGAATCTAGTGATGCCATGCGGTATGCACGTGAGCTTGGAGTTGACCATGTGATAGAACGGGTGAAACCGGATACGGCTCTTAATTGGGTCGATAAGGTCATTGATGCTTGCGGCGAACCCTTTGGAGATTATTCCATATTTCCAACCATGATGGTGTCGCATCTAGCCAGCCAGGACTTTAAAGTTATACTTTCCGGCGATGGAGGTGATGAATTGTTTTGGGGCTATCCACGGTTTGGTTCCTTAATCCGGACGGCGCAATATTTCAAACAACCATTTTTGTGGCGGCTGGCAAAAAAAGGGATAAAAAAACTAGCGGGGTTGCAAGACTACAGCCCTGATCTTTCTGGTGGTTCACTCGGAGAATATCATCTTGCGAAGTTAACCCATCTCCCGAAAAGTTGGTTGGGACGGGTATGGCCTTCGCTACCTTCATGGCCATCGGACTTCACCCCGTTTGTCTATGCATGTGGTGAACTGAATCATGTGGCACAATGGTCTCGATGGAGCGAATTTGTGGGCCATTTACCATATGTCCTTATGAAAGTGGACAGGGCAAGCATGTATCATTCCCTGGAGGTAAGAGTACCACTTCTGGATCGGGAGGTAATTAACGTGGCCACACAGCTTGACTGGCGTGAGTGCTTTAACCTGAACCAGGGTATTGGCAAATTGCCGTTGCGACACGCCTTAGGACGGCATACTACATTTCAATCGCGGACTAAACGCGGGTTTGAAGTGCCGATGGGATCATGGCTGAGAACTTCGCTTAGAGAGAGAGTTGAGGAAACTCTCATGAAACGGAATGAGATCCTGGGTATTGGAATTGAGAGAAAGGCCTTTCGGGAACTCTTTAATCTGCACCTTGCCGGTGAGCGGGATTATGCTTGGGGACTTTGGCCCATTCTCAGTTTGGCCTTGTGGGTGGATAAATATTATCATTCATGAAGGTCAAATTAAATAGACGGTCTGGGGATGGAAGAAAAGTCATGAAGAGCCAAATGAAAATTTTTCCCCAATGGTATAGATTGGAACGAGGTCTTTTTGATACGGGGAGAAAGAGCCGTTGACATAAATGATATCGCTGGAGTGGTGAGCCATAGAGTTCTCGCTAAAAGTGGGGAAATTTTTAAGGCTGACCCCTTGGCTCAGCGCCTGCGCCAGTTTATGCCGTCGTGAAATCCGATGGGTTATGAAATTATCACAAAGCCGACTGAATGAGAGTAGTAGGATATGCAATCAGATAAGAGAATAGAAATATCACCTTCTACGGCCCCAATGGTTTCGATAGCCATTCCGACCTATAATCGGGCCGATTCTTATTTGAAGGAGGCTATTCAAAGCGCTCTCAATCAAACATATCAAAATTTTGAAATTATTGTGTCAGATAATTGTTCCTCCGATAACACTGAATTGCTGGTGAAAAATTTTCAGGATCCTCGTATCAGATATTTTAAGCAAACTACAAATATTGGTCAGAATAATAATTGCAATTTCTGCCTTGCGCAGGCTGGGGGCAAATATTTCATGCTCCTGTATGATGACGATTTAATTGATTCGGATTTTCTAGAAGTATGTATGAATGCCATACCGGCTCAAACTGATGTTGGGGTGGTGCTAACCGGAGTCCGGGAAATCAATGAGAAAGGGAACATGCTTGGACAATGTCAAAATTTGTCCCAAGGATCTTCAGTTGACGAATTTTTTCTGGACTGGTTTGCTAATAGAACCGCCTTATATTTGTGTAGCACATTATATCTGACTCAAGCTCTTCGGGAGATTGGCGGGTTTCAGTCTAAAACCTATACATATACCGATGTGGTGGCGACGGCGAAAGTGATGGCCAAATATCCGAGGGTGGATGTGAGGGCCGTTAAAGCCAGTTTTCGTCGTCATGCCAAGAACTTAAGCGGATCGGTAAATATAGATGCGTGGTGCGAAGATAGCCTGTATCTGCTGGAGGTGCTCTGTGAACTGGTTCCGTCACAGAAGACAGTCCTTATCAGGGAAGGCATGCCGTATTTTTGTAGAGCGAATTATATAATGGCTTCGTTGACGAATGGGTTGGCTAAACGCCTCAGTGCTTACTGGAGAGTCTCTCAAAGATTTAACCATTCTTATCCCTGGGCGAAATGGTTCTATAACCGGAATGTGGTTCCGCCCATTCGGTATTATAAAGGAAGAATTTGGCAGCGCCTTTGGGGGAATTGAAGCCAAATTTTTGGATTGGACCAATTCTGCCACCCCTGTGGGTCTAAAATTGAGAAACCGAAGGATTTCTGTCCTGACTCTCTGTCGAAGGTGCCCCCTATATTGGAGGAAGATCGCCGTCCTGGAAAACTGGCCGGCGGTTGCGGCCAAGCAGCAAAGATAAAATCATTGCGGGCGGGGAAATTCATAAAATGAACATTGCGGTAATAAGCGTCAAGTTGAGCGCGGAAAATTGGTGCTCGGGGTATTTTCCATTCAGCGGCTGTAGGTGTTCCGGGTGGGGACCCGGGGGAAAATCAGTCGGTTGGTAAAATGGACAATTTGATGGTTTTTAAACTGGATGGCTCTGTGGGCTTGTTCACTTTTTGCACCTGCAGCGCAAGCTGGCGCAGATACTAAAAAGCCTGTGGACCTCGTGATGAGGGATGCTCTCCATCTCGAAAGCTCGCGTTCAAGGAAAAGCCGTTCGTGCCTCTTAAAGACCGGAATATTGGCCCATAGGGTAACTTAAATGTTGTTACTCAGTGGAATACCATATCGCAGGATAACCCTCGAAGCCTACACCCAACATCGTCTCATCATGGATGCCATCTTGCGAAGCTTCATTGTCATCAATGCGGCCACCCCGCGCTCGCGCCGGGAAATCTAAGCGCGCCATTTAGCCATTGTGCATCATATTTGGTATCGGAAAAAATTGTGGAACAGGATCAATGAGGATTTTCCAGGAATTGATGAATCTATACGTCAGAGGCTTGAAGCTGAAAGAGGATAGGCAAAGAACTTTCCCTATTTCCCCAAATCCTTTTCGTGAAGCAAAGCAGGAGAAGGCACTATTCCACCGGTTTTGATCCGTATTTCATGAAGATGATTAATTGATATTCAGTGGTAATTTTACTTCTCCTTGGCGGCATCCTGAGTTCAGGGCGAAGAATCCGGGTATGAGCAATCTAACCCCATTCCAGATAACTCCCGTGTAATGGCAGAAGTTCCGGTATATTTGGCAGGAAGCTAACTGAGTGCGAATGGATGTCAGCCTCGCAAGTATTCGTGATGAAAGGTTTGCCTGCAAATCCTTATATCTCCGTTCCCCAAAGGCCGAGGACAATGTCGTGATATCCTTTGCGCGATATCTGAATGCCCAAGTTGGACCAGACGCCAATGACATTCATCATAAGACAGCTAAAATTTATCCTGGAATGCCTGAAAAATGAAAATACTCTATGTTTGTGATTGCCTACCTACATTTGTTCTGAATGAAATAATCGAATTGAAGAATCACGGGCATGAAATGTTCATCCTGGCAAACGATTCTAGCAAGCTTTATAAGGCTGTTCATGGGCCAATTGTTATGAAAAATGGATTGGATAAACAATTTCAGAGATTTTTTATCGTCAAAAACAGAAAGCAGAAGTATGTCACTTTTTTTCAAAAGTTGCTGGCGGATATCTTTGCGCATCCCCAATGTGCGACAAAGGCTTGTTGGAAGCTTTTAAGAAATTATTCAAATCTGAAATGTGGAGTCATCGATTATCTGGATATACGGAGTTTTTTTGATTTAGGAATTGACATCATTCACTCACCATTCTCAACCCCGCGAATGATCGACAAAGTGTATTTACTGTCAAAAATACTAAATACGCCTTTTACATTATGCTTTAGGGCGCATGATCTATATTATGGCAATAATATGAATGAACACATCAGAAGGAGTGCAGTAATCGAAAAAGCTGCGCAAATCATTACGATTGCCGGGTACAATAGAGATTTTTTAAAGAAGAATCTGGCCATTAAAAAAGACATCGAAATTATTCACAGCGCAATTGATCCCAAGAGTTTTCAGACGAAAGGGGCCTCGAGATCCCCAAACTCGATAATTGCCGTAGGTCGTCTAGATGACCAAAAAGGCGTAATCTATCTTATTAAAGCCTGTCAAATATTACATGCCCGGGAAATTGAGTATAAGTGTACGATAATCGGTGATGGGCCGGAAAAGGAGTCCTGCCAAAAATTTATTGCCGAACGGCGCATTCCCAACATGCATCTTATTGACTATTTGCCAAATGAGGCAGTGAAAGAACATTTGGACCGTGCAACGGTGTTTGTTTTGCCATGTGAAATTGCTTCGGATGGGAGAAGAGATATCCTGGCGAATGCGTTAAAGGAAGCCATGGCCATGCAAATTCCGGTCATCACTTCAAAAATGTGCGGAATAGAAGAGTTGGTTGATGATGGAGTAAATGGAATGTTAGTTCCTCCTCAAAGCCCTGAGGCGCTTGCCGACGCGATTGAAACACTCATAAAAAATCCGGAACGGGGAAAAACAATGGGAATAGAAGGAAGGAAAAAAATAGAAAGGCATTTTAACATAGAAACTGAAGTCCAAAAACTACAAAATATATTGAGACAGGCGGTCTCCCGCACAACCATCCACACGCTTCCTTGAATTGGAAAGTATTCCAATGAGGCATTCCTTGGAGGGCCGTTCAAATCCAGGATTCTCTGCCGGTAGCAGTCAATCCTTACTGGCACCGGATAGCGATTATGTCCGAAGAAACGAATGTGCGGCTTCAGATATTGAAGATTTAGAATCAGAATGATTTGGTATTTGGCCCGGTAAAATTTTCAAGGGATCTCAGTGAATATATATGAAGTCCTTACTAGGGGATTTCAATTTTTAACTGTTGCATCTCAAATTCATTCGCTCACATTTGGCGAGAGGATAAGATGAGGGGAAAAATGATGGTGAAAATGGGATATCTGTTGAGAAGAGCAGAGCGGATTATGTGTGATTTCCTATCTCATTTTGAAAAATAAGAAAGTTAAACAGGTGTTCAAATGCCATCTCTGATTAGTGTGGTTATTCCTGCCTATAATGCTGAAGTGTTTATTGGTCAAACAATACAGAGTGTGTTAGACCAAACTTACCCTTGGCATGAAATCATTGTGGTTGACGATGGGTCTACCGATAGCACAAAGGAAGCTTTGAAACGCTTCGAGGGCAGGATTCGCTATCTGCATCAGCAGAACAAAGGTCCGTCGGCTGCAAGAAATACGGGTATACAAAGCGCAAAAGGAGATTTTATTTGCTTCCTGGATGCCGATGACCTCTGGATTCCTGAAAAGCTGGAAGTGCAGTTGGCCTTTATGGAGGCCAATCCGGACATTGCTCTTGTCTGTTCCGACTATGAAGAATTTAATGAAGAGGCCATTGTTCTTTCATCTTTTCTTGCGGAAAAACACCATATGTTTCCAACATGTCCCATTGTGGCAGGCCCTCTGGATAATGCGTTTGAAAAACTAGTTTTTGAAAATTTTGTCGGAACACCAACTGTGATGCTTAGAAAGTCATGCTTGGAAAAGGCCGGAGTATTTGATGAAGAAATACGATCGGTGGAAGACAGAGATTTATGGTTGCGGATATCCGCCTGGTATAGGATTGCATGTATCCCACAAATCTTCTGCAAGAAACGGGTTCATCAAATGAATGTTTCAAAGCAAACAGAGTTGGCTCTACGTGGAAAGATTCGAGTGCTAGAGAAGAATTGGAAACTATTTCCTCAATTGGTCCCGGACCGTATGTGGAGAACCCACCTTGCAGAGGCCTACTGTCAGCTTGGTTATCATTTGCTTGAAAAAAATCAAAGGAAGGCTGCGTTAAAAGCGGGCATGTTGAGTCTGAAGCATATGGTATTCCGAAGTCATAGAGACACATCTCTAAAATTAACGCCATGGTGGATGAGCGTGGGATTGATTCCGGCAGCTCTTTTGGGTTGGAAGTTAAGTCGATCTCTGTGGCAACCCCTAAAGGAATTGAAGTAGGGCGTTCAATGGCAGTTTCCTGGAACAAGGGTCTGAGTTATTGCAACATGTGAGGAGAACTGGAAATGCAAGTGTGCGACGGGGCAAGGATTTAGATTTTTCGATAAACTAATGAATAAGCGGCTTTTATCGATCAAAAAACTGGTAAGGATGGGTTGAAGCCAGCCAGATCGGGTTTATTTAAAGTGCCGGTAGGCAAGAGGCTTATGGGGTACGCACTTCGGACTGGTTCAATTTTCAACTGACGCAAGCAATTCTCAATGAAATCTGTAGTGATGATCTCATTCAATTTTCCCCCCGATGGAAGTGCCGGGGTGTATCGTCCGCTTCGCTTCGTGCGTCATTTGCCGGATGTGGGTTGGCAACCTACGGTGGTCGCATCCGGTAATACGCAGCAGGGAAGGTATGATCCCGGCTTATTGTCATTGGTGCCTGACCATGTTGAGGTTGTGCGGGTTCCCGGTGCGGATATATGGCAACGATTCCAGTCCTGGCGGGCGGGGAGGTTAACCAAAGCGCCCTCCGGCTGTCACCCGGAAAATGTCAGCCAAATCCATGAAATTGCACCTTCTTCCCTGCGATCGTATTTGAGAAGTTTCGTGAGGAAGGCTGAAAGTTATTATTATCACCCGGATTTGGCCATGCCTTGGATCACGCCAGGCACGACTGCCACGGTGAAGGTGTGTCAGCGGATTGGCGCAAAGGTGATCTGGGTGACAGGAGGGCCGTGGTCCTCGTTTGTGGTGGCGAGAAAGGCTTCATTGCTTACCGGAGTGCCCTATGTACTCGACTTTCGAGATTCATGGACCTTGGCAGGCAGTCCCTTCGATGATGAGCGCCCTCAGTGGGCAAAACGACGGGATCGTCGTCTCTTGTATCAGATTTTTGAAGGAGCCAAAGCCGTGACATTTCGGTACCATTCAGAGGCCGAATGTTACTGGCGAGCCTACCCAGGAGCAATAGACCCATCCCGCATTCATATTATCCCCAATGGTTTTGACGGCACAATTGCCGAATACAACCCTGATGCAGGGAGTCAAACCACATGTGTGGTCTTGTATGCCGGGACGATCGCGCCCTATCGGTATGATACCCTGCTACAAGGAATAAGCTTGCTTAAGCAAACTTCACCGGTCCATGCCAGGCATTTACAACTGCTGTTCGTTGGTGAAGGTACGGAGGCAATTAATCGTGCGGCAGGCATGTTGGGTGTCTTGGATGTTGTAAAAGTTATGTCAGCTGTTTCCTATGCAGAAGTTTGTCGCCTGCAGGCAGAAGCCGATGCGCTCCTCCTACTTGGGTTGATTCCTATGAAAGGATATGAGTTATGCGGGAGTAAGGTCTTTTCCTATCTGAAGGCAGGCCGTCCGATTATCGGAATCGTCCCACAAGATGAAATGAGAACCGTTCTGCATCGGGTAGGGGTGAGGACAATCGCGGATATAGATTCGCCCTCCGAGATTGCGACTGTGTTTCGCCAGGTGCTTGAGGCATGGCGTGAGGGCACGCTATCCTCCTTCCTTCCTGATCGGACAAGCAGCGAAACGTATTCGGCTAAGCAGCAGACCATGGCTCTGGTTCATGCTCTTGAGGGGGGACCTCCGGTTGACCCGTTTGTTCCGGGCTCGGTGGAAATCCCACCCAGTTTACAGGGAGATATTGGAAAGGCTGGATGGATTTAAGAAGGCAGTTGAGACGATGTGTCCCTGAAAGCTCACATGGAGCATGGACCTCGCGTGTATCTTTTTTGAATTCCTGCTGCATGGATCCTTATGCGTAGAAGGAAGCACAATGTATTTCTGTATTCGTGACGACGATACGAATTTTTTTACGACGCCTGATGACCTTGAGCACGCATATGGGGAAATTAGCCGATGGGGGCCGATTTCTTTGGCCATTATTCCTTTTTGTCGTCCTGGAACCAATAGAGCCGTTCCTGAACATGTCAAGGATCGGTTATCCATCCATCCACTGCACAAAAATCGGTCGCTTGTGGAGTATCTCCGCAACGGAATTGCTCAAGGTCGTTTCGAAGCGATGCTCCATGGATTTTATCATGATGAGGAACATGGTAGACCGGAGTTCGCACAGGGATCCGATTTAGCTAAGCGGGTCGTGGATGGACGAAAATATCTGGAAGATCTCTTAGGCGCCAGTATTCGGGTTTTTGTTCCACCTCACAACACAATCGGACGCCAGGGATTACGTGCCATTGCCCGAGAGGGGCTGCACCTGGGAGGGGTTGCGGGGCTTCGGGGAGGGTGGCCGCTGACTTCACTGAAAACCTGGTTGCTGTGGTCGAGACTCTATCATTGGCGGAAAACCGGAGGATTGGGTATTCCCTGGATCTTGGATCTGAATGACCATTACGAGATTGCCGGTAATGCTGTAACTCCCCGATCCTCTCTTCAGCGCAATGAAACGATCTTTAACCATGCGTTAAGCAAGGATGGGGTTTTCTGTGCAGCGACGCATTATTGGGAGTTAGATATGCCAAGTCCGGAATCAGGTGCCTTAACGGTTGGTGAGCAATTGAGAAAACTGATTGCGCGTGCTCAGTCGGATTCGCGAGTTACTTGGCGCTCGGTTGGCGAGATTGTGTCGGCTGGACTAGCAAAAGTCTAAATCAAGTGACCTCGCGCCTCTTTTGGTGTCCTACCGGAGACGATCCAATGAAAACTTCCATGCTCGATACCGACATGTATTTTTTCGCTGAGTCCATCTATTTGGCAATCAAAAGGTGTGGGAGATCAAATGATAATAGGGAGAAAAGATGGTCATGCAAAGCATAGATATCAGGCAGATTGAAATATGTAAGCAAAAAGGAATTCCTATCACCGAAGATAGTTATATTTTGGATTTTGGTTGTGGAGATGGCCGTAGAGTCTATGAACTTCTGGATTCCGGATATAAAAATTCCTTTGGATTCAATAAAGGGAACTATATGGACAGAGGGACTCCCATTAAATTACGGCAGGAACAGGATCGGCAATTTTTTCGATTTACCGACAATGACACTATCCCCTTTCCTGATAGGCATTTTGATTTAATAATTTCCGATCAAGTATTTGAACATGTCTTACATCAACAAGAGGCCTTTCGTGAGATTTATCGGGTTTTAAAAGAAGGGGGAGTGAGTGTTCATGTGATACCGGCAAAATGGCAAATTATCGAGCCTCACATTTTTGTTCCTTTCGGAGGTCTCATTAAGGCATTTTTCTATTATTATTTTTGGGCCATGCTGGGAATTCGAAATAATTGGCAAAAGGGATTATCGGTCAAAGAAACGGCCAAGCGTAATACTCTATATGCTAAGGAAAATTTAAATTACCTCAGTTGTCGGGAATATCAAACGATGATGTCGGAAATTCACTTTAAATATAGTTGGGAAGAACTTGCCTATATGAAGGCGAGTTACAAACCCAATATTCAAAAATTGGCAGCCATTTCTGAAAAAGTGCCTTTAGTTTGCAGTCTTATCCGGCTATTTCATCAACGCGTGTTATACCTTCAAAAATAATATTCAGCCCTGTTTGCATGGGCAAGTATAGTCACGTATTCGAAATTGAAAAGTTTATAACAGAGGGTTTGTTACTGTGAGGGCACAATTTAGAAAAAACTCTGGCCAAAGAGAAATGCACGGGGCCGCGGCGCACTGAGGACGTGGATATGTCAGGTTTAGGGGGATGCTCCTACCGTTGGTGACCCCTTGAGAAGAATGTATTGATGTGAGGATTCAGATTCGCAGATTGTTTGACGTTCAATGGGCCAAGTGATGTCGGTTGAATCATTATAAATTTGATATGTGTGGATTTGTCGCGTTTTTACAGGATAAGCCAATTGTCGACCCGGTTCATGCCCGAGAAGCGCTCGAGACGATTGCCCACCGTGGCCCGGATGCGGAGGGGGAATGGCAGGAGCGGGACGTGTTGCTGCTTCATCGCCGGTTGTCGATCATTGATCTTGCCAACGGCTCGCAACCCATGCAAAGCCGGGATGGACGCTATATCATCGTATTTAATGGAGAAATTTACAATTTCCCTGAGTTGCGTGAACTTCTAGGTCACGAAGGGGTCCAATTCAAAACGCACTCTGATACCGAGGTCATCCTCGAAGGGTACAGCCACTGGGGTGCGAGTATTGTCGAAAAGTTAAATGGAATCTTTGCCTTTATTATCTGGGATCGTCGTCGGTCTTTGGCCTTTGGAGCGCGAGATCGTCTGGGGATCAAGCCACTTTGCTGGGCGTTACACCATGGGGCTTTGGTGGTTTCCTCAACAGTAGAACCATTTGGCGCCCTGAAGGGGTTTGATCAAATCGACCTCGTGGCTGTGCGTGATCTCCTGGCATTCGACTACATTCCTTCTCCGCGCACCATTTTTCAAGGTGTGCATAAGCTTGAGCCTGGATGCCGCTTCCAGTGGGAAATTGGCGCCGAGGCACCCTCGATTAGCCGGTACTGGAGTCCTCCCATTGGAAATCCTGCATTAGCAGCTCCCGACGAATGGGAATTGGAATCTTTGCTTGATCGAGCGGTGAAGCGGCAGATGATTAGTGATGTTCCGATCGGCGCATTTTTATCGGGAGGAATCGATTCATCTTTGCTTGTGGCCTTTATGGCCCGGTACAGTCAAAAGCCCGTTCGGACTTTTTCTTGTTCATTTACCGACAACCATGCGGATGAATCCGAAATTGCCGGCCTTGTTGCCCGTCAATTCGGCACTGACCATGTTGTGTTGCGGGCGGAAGAGGTTGGATCGGATGAACTCCTCGACCTCCTTTCCCGTCTGGATGAACCCTTTGCGGATCCTGCCTTCATACCGACCTATGCCCTATCGAAAATGACCGCTTCACATCTCCGGGTTGCGCTTTCCGGCGACGGCGGAGATGAAGTCTTCGGTGGGTATTCCAAATACCTACTCGGTGCAAGACATTGGGACGCATTGCCTCTATCCTCCCTCCTTCACCGGGTCCTACGGCTTCTTCCTTGGAGGCCACGAGGGATGCCCTCTATCTATTGGCGGACGCTGTCATCCCAGGACCTCATTCGGTGGTCATGGGCGCGATATGGGGATTTTCCTGCTTTTGGGAAGGACTTTCTGCAGGTGTTGACTTCCGCATATCAGAATTCAGCCCAAATCGAGGATTTTTTTGAACCGTGGGAAAGGCGGGCTAAACGATATGGCCGAAAATATGACCAGGATTTGCTCATGCGTACGGATCTGGAAACGTATTTAAGCGAAAATTGTCTTGTCAAGACCGATAGAGCGAGTATGTTGGCATCCTTGGAAATCAGGGTCCCCTACCTTGACGAAACAATTTTGGATCGTATCCTTCCTCTTCCTGCAAATAAAAAGATTGTCAATGGCGAACTCAAATCCCTCCTCTTACCGATTGCCAGAAGAATCCTTCCTCGTGAGGTCTGGGATAGACCCAAGCAGGGCTTTCATGTTCCTCTTGATTCCTGGCTGGGGGGAGCCTGGAGGCCTGCGGTGGAAGCTACGCTCGATTGGGGAGAAGCCAATCTTGATCTTTTTCATTACCCGTATCTCCGTCACCTTCACAAGATCAGTATCTGCGGTGGCACGATAGGGCGAGAACTGTGGAACCCGTTTGTCTTTCTGGCTTGGATGATGAAACGTTCCTGCAAAATATAGAAAGAGCCTGCCAAGTGACATAAAGGAATCGGGCTTTGACCATTCAGGCCTTGAACGAACCGGTGATGACTCGTTGGGGCCAGCACGAAAAAGTCAGTGTTAGTCCCCGGCGAAGGACCTGTGCCGGGGGGTGACACCAAAAGTTTTATCTTCAACTCAACTTTGTGAAATACCGAAAATGTTATGAAAGTCGTATTTCTGAACGACCTGATCTTTGATTATGCCAGGGGTCTGTCGGCAAGTGGTGGTGGAGCCGAACGACAGCAATGGCTTTTGGCCAGAGCCTTGGTCGCTGCCGGATGGAAGGTCACCGTCGGTGTCAGGGGTTTATTGGATTCCGGAGCGAGTTTAGCCATCGACGGTGTTAATTTCGTTGGCCTCGATAAAGGCCAAATTCTTTTATCCTGGTATCATTTTCTGAAATCGGAACAGCCAGACTGGTGGTATTGGCGATGTGCGTACCATTTGTGGGGTCCAGCTGTAGAAATAGCCAAGCTCGCAGGAGTACGCACTATTTTTGCGGCTGCCTTCGATACGGATGTCCAGGTCCGTCGCGCCCTGGTCTTTCGCTCCCGTTGGTGGCCCCTGTATGCCTGGGGACTGATGCGGGCGGATAGAATCTTTCTGCAGCATGGTGGTCAGTTTTCCGCACTTCCTGGAAAATGGAAAGGGAAAGCCCATATTGTTCCAAGCATCGCCGGTTTATCCTCAACGGTGAAACCCCATTCGAAGCGAAGAAAATATGTGGCATGGGTAGGGATGTTGCGCGAGCCCAAGCGCCCGGACCTGCTGATTGAGATTGCTCAACAGTCCTCCGATATTCAGTTTGTTGTTTGTGGAGGACCAACGACACATCGATCCCAAATTGGCTATGGTGATAATATGGTGCGAAGGCTTCGTTCATTACCAAATGTGGAATTTCTTGGGCCCATTTCTCCTGAAAAAGCGCAGGAAGTGATTCAAGAGGCAGCCATCCTGCTTTCAACCTCTGAGGGTGAAGGTTTCCCAAATACCTTCTTGCAAGCCTGGTCGAGTGGTACTCCTGTTGTCAGTTTAATGATAGATCCGGACTCGGTTATTGAGCGAGCAGGTTTGGGAGTGGTGTCTGGAAGCATTGAGACGATAGGAAAAGATTTATGCGCCCTGATGGAATCGCATCATCAACGAGAGGAAATAGGGCTGCGTGCAAGAAAACACATAGTCGAGAATCATAGTGAGGCGATCGTCGTTCGAGCATGGGCTCAGGGCGTTCACGGTCGTTGAGATGAATGGAAAAATTTAGGGGGAACTTCGGGATGATTTCCCTTGCCTTCCCCCTTCAGTCGGTGGATTGAGTAAAGATTGTGTTAGTGGAATTGAATAAATAATCATCGAAGCCGTTTTTGTAGCCTGTGTAGTCCATTCTTTGTCAAGCACCAGAGTATAATTGATGACTCGGTTTAAAAGCGTGGGAGTGAATATAGGAATCATTTTCCTGGCCATCTTTATTCTGGGAATTATTCTGGAAATTGGCTTGGCAGTTGTGCAAATCAATCAAAAGTCTCATGTAAGGCTGGTTCCGGGCAAAGGCGTGACGTATATTCCTGGTGCCTACTATCGGCACACAAAAGAAGGATTTTCACAGGGTTATTTTAATTCCCATGGATTTCGAGATTATGAGCGAACCTACGAGAAGCCGAAAGACACCTTTAGAATTCTTATCTTTGGTGATTCCTACGTAGAAGCTCTTCAGGTTTCACTTGAAGACAGCTTTCCTGCGTTACTTGAGAAAAAACTCAACGCAGGTTCCTCTACAAAAAAGGTTGAGGTGATTGCTCTTGGACAGTCGGGCTTTGGTACAGCCGATGCATATATGCGGTATGTGAATTTTGGTGTGAAGTACTCTCCCGATCTGGTTATCCTGGCGTTTCTGACCGGTAATGATTTTCGGGATAATTCCAAAGCACTTTCTCGGGAAGCATTAGCCTATTATTATGTTTTTGACGACAACGGACAATTGGTCCTGGATAGCTCCAAGTATGAGGAGTATGAACGGGGTATGATATCCCAGGTCCGTGGTTTATTTCAGAGCCTCAAGCGAAAATCCTATCTTCTCAGTTTGGTGTCTGAGCGTGTGTATTTGTTGATGCGGAAATTTGAGGAAACCCGGTTCGAACATAAATTGGCTGGAATGCCACAAGTAAATGAAAACCGGGAAATAGATCCCTTCTCCGATCTGAATATTTACCGTACCGATGTCAGTGTGCCGTGGAAAGACGCGTTCGAAATAAGCAAAAGACTGATTCTTAAATTCAAGGATACGGTAGAAGAGAATGGGGCAAAATTTGTTCTGGTAACCCTGTCTAATGCGGAGCAGGTACATCCCCGAATCGGGGAGAAACTGAACGCAAGGTATCCCGTGGTTTTTGATTACGAACGGCCTGATCGAATGCTGGAAGAATTTGCAAAGCAAAAGGGGATCATTGCTCTCAAGCTTATGCCGGAGTTTCGCGCCTATCACCTTCAAACCGGTAAGGATTTGCATGGTTTCGGATCGAGTGGGGTGGGGCACTGGAATGAGGATGGGCACCGCTTGGCGGCGGAAGAGATCTTGAAGTTTTTGCAACAACAGAATCTTGTGCCTTCAGGTGAAAAATCATCATTTTCTAGGACGTAGGGCAAAGGAATATTTAATATATTTCGCGAGCCTGATCTGTGACACCGTAGACATGGATAAACAAATGCAGAGCCATATCCCCATCTTCAGGGTCGAGAGAGACCTGTGATGAACATTCTTGTGTTGCATTCCGAGCTAGGAGTGCTTCGAGGTGGAGGGGAATACTTCACCAGAAATTTGTTTTCTGAATTCCGGAAAAGAGGGCATCACGTTTCCGTGGCCTTTGTGGCTGATTCTCAAGGAAGCTTTGCGAATCCCATGCCGGCCGGTATCGAACCCATTCCAATTCCGGGGTGGTGGTCACGGAAATTCGGACAGGAGATGCTTACAAAGGTCGGAGAGACTTTTCTGGGCAACAGCCGGTTGAAGTCCTACTGGGATCGAGGACAGGAGAGTGTTTGTTGGCGGACCATCAGGTGGCACGCTCGTCGGTTCCAACGCCGCATTGAACGTGAATTTTCTTCTCGTTGGGAGGAATTTGACGCCGTGTATGTGCATGGTGACCCATTTCTCGCAAAGGCAACTGCAATCTTACGCCCAACCGTCCTGATGTTACCGGGGCCGGTCAGTTCTGCTCTTGAGCCGGTGCTGCGCACCGTCCAGGCTGTATGCGCGCATGATGATTGTTTCAGCCGTGTGCGGGAATTTCTTGGCGATCATATTCTTGAGCTTCCCCTTGGCATTCATAGCCAGTTGTTTACTCCAGGCCCTACCCTCGTCCGTGAGGGCCTGGGATGGACGAAGGAAGACCTGGTGATGGGCTATGTTGGGCGACTGACCCATCTCAAGGGTGTTGACCTGCTTTCAGCAGCTTTTTGCCGAATGGTACATGAATTTCCCAATATGAAACTTTTGATTGTCGGCAGTGGAGAAATGGAAGAGCATTTGCGCGCCACTCTTGCCCATGCACTTGAGCGTGGAATCGTCCATATTGAGCCTGCATTGCCTCAAGAAGACCTCGCGCCTTGGTATCGCGTCCTGGATCTCATGGTGATGCCGAGTCGGTATGAAACCATGTCAAGTGCAGTCCTGGAAGCGATGGCCTGTGGAATTCCCTTCCTTGCATCCGACGTAGGAGGGAATAGCACTCTGGGCGAAAGTGGGGCGGGATGGCTATTTCGAACAGAATCCATTTCCTCGATGAAAGAGGCACTTTCAAATATTTTGGAGAATCCAACTGAAAGGAGAGTCCGGGGTGTCCTTGGCCTCAATTTTGTTCAAAAACGACACAGTTGGACGGCTAGTGCGGAACGGCTGGAGCATATCATGGAAACACGGCTGGGTGTAAAAAGGGGAATACCGTGGAAGTAGCGGTGAAATCAAAAAAATTCGGCAAAAAGAAAATGCCTACAATCCGGCATGTAACACCATGGTACGTTGAGTATGGTTTTTATGCCAGCTTGGTTTATGGGTTAATGGGGCCTATCCTGGGATTAGAAATTGACAGATTGGGTATTGTCATTTTGGCATTATTGGCATGTTTCTGTTTCTTAAGCATTGGAGAAAGGCCAGTAGACTTTTTTAAGGCACTGATTCTCCCGATCGGATTAGGATTATCATTTTTGATTATTCAAATGATGTTTCACGGGATATCTGTTCAACATGATTACGTCAAAATGTTTATCCCATGGATTCTGACCCTTATCGTTGTTCAGGCTCTTTCCTTCCGCCGAGGGTTCTTGCATCGTTTCGTTTTTTTCGCTTTGCTTATGGGTGGCCTCATGCTGCTTTTTATTGACATAAAAGAATATGGAACAGAAGGAATCACACGGTTGGCAGTTGAAAAGGGTGCGGGCCTGAGTAATTCTAATGCCCTGGCAGACTGGTTTGGCTTTTGTGCCGTCTACATGTATATGTATGGAGTCGTAGCGGAGCGTCAAGAAATCCGCCTGATTTCATGGATTCTTGCCACCGGCTGTTTGTTAGTTGTGACATTGACCGTCAGCCGGGGAGCATTGCTCGCAATTATCATTGCTATCGTTCTCGGTAGCCGGGAGATCCTTAAGCGTGGATTTCTGCCTTTGTTAATTTTGTTTCTGTTGGTATGGATCGCCTATGGGGTGGGCCTATTTGATCAGGCAATTACTTTCTACACCATGCGGGCCACGGAAGAAAGCGGACGTTTTCTTGTCTGGCCAAGAGCATTTGAAAGTTTCATGAACTCACCTTTTCGAGGGGTTGGAGTAGACGATGTTTATGTTTTTGTACCTGAGAAGGCTAAGGTTGTGACGCCGCATAATGGTTTTTTATTTATTGCGATGGCATCCGGAATCATCCCATTACTTTTCTATATGGCCTATTGGATGCAGGCCGGCTGGGCAGCCCTTTGTGCACCAATTGGAAAAATAAAGACCGCTTCATTTTATCTGCCATTGGTTGCCTATGCCTTCCTGATTTGCCTGGCCAGTAACAGCGCATTTATGAATTCCTGGGTAGTCGTTACACTTGCGGCTGCCATGACGTCGTATATTCAAACCCAATCGCCCCCGCCAAGGATAGTTATGGACAAAAATTTCAAAAGAGGCAATTTTCGGTAGTCGCTGTCATTTTCTCGTGTATCCACGATAATTCTCTCCTTTTCAATTTGAGGCCTCCCATGGTCTTCCTCAAATGAAGTGTAATTAATAACTGAAAAAATATGGGAAGACCGGAAATATATGGACGTTCAATAAACCTAGCCTGGGGTTTTAGCTTTTCCTGATGGTGTTGTTCGTGGAAATGGTATATACCGCTTCTAAAGAATGAGAGGCATGTTTTCCTATAGTAATTCAAGCGAAAGTTGTATGTTAGATAATCTTGAAACAACATTGCCGTATTCCTCGTCGAAGGCGCAGTATGAAAGATGCCGGCTCCTGTATCTTGTAGGGCAACTGCAACCAGGCGGTTTGGAGAGACAGCTTTGTTATCTGCTGCAGGGAATGAATCGTGAATTCTATAAGCCTGCAGTCGTCGTGTGGAATTTTTGTAAGGATGATGTTTATGCAAATGAGCTACGCAGGCTTGGTGTACCTATCTATTCTTTTTCAGAAGGATCAACGAGAGGATCAAAGCTCAAGGCACTTCGAACTCTTTTGGGGCGATTAAATCCTGAGGTTTTTCATTCATATAGTTTTTTTACAAACTTTGCAGCTCAATGGGCAGCCTGCGGGACCAGAACAACCCCGATCGGATCAGTGCGTAGTGATTTTTTTTGGGCAAAAAGAGAGAGTGGTTTCTTACTGGGTCGCCTAAGCGCCCGCTGGCCTTCTGCACAAATCTTCAATAGCTATAGCGCAGCAAAACAGGCGCAAGGTGCAAAGGGAATCTTTGTGCCCAAGAAAATTTTCGTGGTGCAAAATGGATTAGATGTTATACGATTTTTTGGAACATCAGTGGGCATTGCTGATGGTACAAATATACTGGGAGTGGGATCTCTTTATGCCGTGAAACGATGGGATAGGCTATTGATGGCGGTAGCTGAGATAAAACGGATGAGGGTGGAGTTTAAATTGCAGATCGCGGGGGAAGGGCCGTTACGACACGTGCTCCAGCAACAAATGGAAGGACTGGATCTTTCTGATCGTGTCAGATTTCTGGGCCATAGTCAGGATATTCCCAAATTAATGAATGATGCAAGTCTGCTTGTTCACACGGCTGATTCTGAGGGTTGTCCCAATGTCATAATGGAAGCAATGGCCTGTGGCCGGCCGGTTGTGGCGATGGATGCTGGAGATATTCCATTCCTTGTTGATAATGGGAAAACAGGATTTGTTATTAGCCAAGGAGATCATGCCAGTTTGGTTGGTCGAATTATCGAACTTCTGCAAAATCATTCCTTGCGTATTCAGATGGGTTCAGCTGCCAGGGAAAAGGCTGTACGTGAATTCGATTTGAAAAGGCTCGTCGAGAAAACTATGGAGGCCTATCAGGGTGCAGGATGGGGTGGAAATATAAAAAACTAAAAACAATATTGGATCGCCAATAAGCAGATTCTTCCAAATTCTACAATGGCCACAAGCAGTTCCTACATAAAAGGTTATGTAAACCAAAACCAGATAGATTTGAAAATTAAATTTCCTGCCAGTGTATCCCAGTTAGGACAAATGTATTTCCAATTTACTAAAGGGGCAAGTGCATGATCCGTGTTGTAGTTGTTGGGCAAATGGTTGGCCGAAATCCAGGTTATGTCACCACCCAAGGGGAGGTCCTTTCTGATGGATTGAGGGAGAAGGGTTATCCTGTAATTAGTGTTTCGGCTTTGCCCAATCGATATCTCCGTATCGGTGATATTATTAAAACACTTATTTTTCGAAAACGTGACATTGATCTTCAATGTTTGCAAGTCTATAGTGGGCCCGGATTTTTAATTGCAGATATTGCGAGTAAGATTGGAAAATTATTTGGGCAGCCAATTGTGATGGTGTTGCATGGCGGCGCCCTTCAAGAATTTATGTCTCGATTTCCTCGCTGGGCTTGCCGTGTCTTGAAAAGAGCAGATGCTCTTATTGCCCCGTCTGCGTTTCTGGCACGAGCCGTAGCTCCGTATGGATTGCATGTTCAAATCATACCGAATGTGATTAATCTTGCTTGTTATCCATATCGGCATCGTCAGGTTATCCGGCCACGCCTTTTTTGGATGAGGCAATTTCATGAAATTTATAATCCAAAAATGGCCATTCGTGTATTGGCACAGGTGAGGGGAAAGAACCCCGAGGCCGAGTTGGTCATGGCAGGTCAAGGTGGACATCTTGAGGACGAAACGAGGGAATTGGCTGAGAGGCTAGGCGTTGCAGTCGGAGTACATTTTCCAGGCTTTTTAGATATGGCGGCAAAAGCCAAAGCGGGAGATGCTGCCGACATTTTTCTTAATACTAATCATATTGACAATATGCCTGTTGCGGTGGTGGAAGCTTGTGCTATGGGGTTGCCGGTGGTCGCCACAGCGGTGGGAGGGGTGCCAGATTTATTGACGGATGAGAAGACTGGTCTCTTAGTACCCGATGATGATGCTGATGCGATGGCTGGAGCTGTAATGAGACTACTTGCTGATTCTAAGCTAACCGGGCGATTGTCTGCCCAGGGACGGAAGCTTGCGGCTCATTCATCATGGGAGGAAATATTTCCAAAATGGGAAGGGGTATTTAATAAAGTCATGGACAGCCGGAAACGGTAAGATAAATTACCTGATGCTTTCTTTTTCCTTTTCGATAAATCTATAGCGTTTCTTGTTCATTGTTCTTTAAAAGTGTTTCAAATCTGGGAAGATTTTTGCCAATAATTCTATAAGGAGATGGGTTCGGTTGTGCCCCCAGAAGCACTATGAGGGAATCGTGCGGATTAAGAGCATTCCTAATATTTTACTGTGCAGAGAGAAACCTGAGTTTCTTTGGCGCACCAAGAGTTGGCTGAGTTCCTTCCAAAGCACCAATATTATAGCCCGCTCCTTGGGGTCTAGCAGTACCTTCAAAATCCACCGTTATTTCGGCTAATGCTAATCCTGTATCGATTGCAGGACTTCCATGTTGAAGGTGAAAGTCTCGATTCGTTGGGTCGACAAAGAGCGGGTTGGTCCCATCTATGATATTGTTGGACTCAATGGTCCCGATACCGCGATTATAATAATTCAATAAATTGCCATATGAAATATTGTTTTTGATAATGGTGTTAGTGGCATCGGCAGCTGCTCCAATTTGAAGGCCATTTTGATCATTATCAAAAATGGTGTTGTTATATACTAACGCCCCTATCGAGCCATTGCCGACTTGAATTCCATGTCCGCGGTTATCATACACGAGATTGTTATAAGCCATGTTGCCAATGCCGGAAGCAAGCAGGATGCCCGCAAAAGATATTCTGCGAAGATTGTTATTGTAAACACGACAATTTCTGACAATGTTATAGTCTGGAGCATGGCCGGTAGAACTTGAATTATATATATGTACTCCATAGCCGGTTGCATTATAAATTTCGGCTCCATCAATGAGGTTATGATCAGTTGTAATGTAAAAGTTATAGGCTCCTTTTACGAGTGCTGAACTCTGCCACACATCACTATTATGATATTTTCCTCCAATAAATTCATTATACTCTGTTCCACCAGTTCCTTTTGCCAGCAATACATTATTTAGTGGAGCATTTTTTACCTCAAGATTCCGAAATCTCACATGATTCGCTCCGTTGGTCATGGATATGCCCATACCGTTTACGGTGTCTTCGTTTATGGCATCGATAATCAATCCATCAAAAATGACATATTGAATGTAAGAGTGGACGAGACCAATGGCCTGTGAGCCACCGTTTGGCTTTATAGTCACCACGTCTCCAGGGTAGGCTGCAATGATTGGAGCATTTTCCCATGATGTACCTGTGGGAATGGTGAAAAATTGGCTGTCAATTTGTTCTGCGTAAGTGCCGGACCTAATCAAAAGTGTATCTCCCGTCCGCATCGTTGTCATGCCCTTTTGGATAGTCAGGAATGGGGAAGAGTAGGCACCAGAGTTCCCATCATTACCCGTTTTGGCGACATAGTATTCAATGGCGTATGTCATGCCAGGACTGAATGATCCGGAAACAAGTAGCAAACACAAAATTATCTTTCGCCACCCTAGAGGAATGTTTCCTGTCTGTATCATGCAGCCTCCTTGTCACTGAATCTAATGCTGTTTGTCATAATCGATTCTTTTCAAAAAGCCTATCCTTGGATTGGTTCCCTTGATGGAGTTCTCTACTTAAATTTAAAAAATGCGCTGTCTTTTTGGCTCATTTCTGTGTTGTGAATTTAGATTTGGTCGTATCACGTTAGTATCGACAGTCACCTATAAAACTTAAGGTGCAAACTCATTTTTCATGGCCATTGTAAGCCGCAATTCAGAAAATTTGTTAGCCTAAACAATTAGGAATGCATTAAATGGATTTAAGGAGGGGTAGTCAATATTTATAAAAAGTAGTTGAATATCCCCTCTCAAGAGAATGAGTGTAGAAATATGTATTTCACATAAAGGCAGCCAATCAAATTGGAATATTTTATCATTGAGACCAAATGTCCATCAAAACACCAAAATTCGCAGTGAATCCAAAGGGAAAAAATTGTTATCTTTGAGAGGCATTGGACCGAATAATTTTAAGTTTCCGCTCCTTAAAAAGTTACTAGTCTCCTATTCTGAAATTTCTGGTCTGGTGTTGAGAATAATTATTTGATTTCGAATTGGTTAAATGAAATATGTTGAAGAAGCTGCATTGTAAAAACCAAGCATTTTATTGAATTGAACGGTGCTGCGATAGCCCGCTTCTCACATTCGGCCGGAGTCGAGCCGAGGGTAGTGAATCGAAGCGGTTTCATTTTTCCTAAGCTAATAAGTGGGGGCGATTGCCATCAATGGATAGAATTGAAGCATCAAATACTTTCGCTCAGTATCGGGGAAATTTGCAGGCCTGGCTACTCAGGAGGGTCCTATTTCCTGCAGGAGACCTTGTCTTTGGCCAAAATATGATGAAGCGGCTTTCTTTTTTGGAGAAAGCCCAATGGTTACCCTCTGACAAGCTTCACTCGATTCGCGATCAATCCCTGCGCGAACTGGTAAAAGTGGCGTATGACGAAGTGCCGTTTTACCGTGAAATAATGGATAAGGCTTCGGTGCAACCGGCAGACATTCGTAAAGCAGCGGATCTCGGGCAATTGCCTATTGTTACGAAACCCATGCTTCGGCATGCGTTTCCCGACCGTGTGACCAGGAGTACGGGTAAAAAAGTCTATGAGTCTCGGTCTTCCGGATCTACCGGTGCCAATTTTACGGTGCTGTTGGACCATGAGACTGAAGGGTTGTTCCAGGCCTCCTTTCTCCTCGCATTGGAATGGGCAGGTTGGAATATGGGAGAACCGCATCTCCAAACTGGTATGACTTTGAAACGAGATTTTCCTAGAAGAATGAAAGATGCTCTGCTGAATTGCCATTATGTCCCGGCTCACGACTTGAGCGATTCCCATCTTGATCAGTGTCTCCAGATCCTAGAACGATATTCTCTAAGGCATCTCTGGGGTTATCCGGGAAGTCTGTATTATTTGGCACGGAGAGCTATGGAATGCGGGTGGAATCGACCGATGCGATCAATCGTCACCTGGGGGGATACTCTCTACACTCATTATCGCAACACGATTGAGAAGGCTTTTAAGACTCGAGTCGTGGATACGTATGGATGCTCTGAAGGCATGAATATTTCTGCGCAATGCGGAGTAGGCAGCTCTTATCATCTTCACACTTTGGACGTGATTGTGGAATATCTGGATGATAGTGGAGTACCGGTTTCTCCAAGGCAATCCGGAAATATCATTGTGACCAGACTGCATCCAGGTCCCATGCCATTGATACGGTATAAGGTGGGCGATGTCGGTATTGCCGGAGACCCACGCATGTGCGCATGCGGCCGTGGGTATGATGTTATGCAATCTATCCAGGGTAGGGATACCGATATTGTTATTACCCCATCAGGAAATAGGTTGATTGTTCATTTTTTTACAGGCGTTCTTGAGCATTTTGAGGAGATAGACTCATTTCAAGTAATTCAGGAAAAACTCGATTCTATAGTGGTACGGATAGTTCCCGCTGGGGAGTTTTCTATCGCGACAAGACGCAGGATAGTTGAATCACTCAAGGAAAAGGGTGCCGATCTGAATATCGAATTGGAATTGGTCCAAGATATGCCACTTCCGCCATCTGGGAAGCGCCGATTTATTATTAGTCACTTAGGCAGACCTCCTGATTCGCACTTTCCAACTTTGGAAACGTGACGACAATTGATAGTGGCCAGTATAAATTGGGAATCATTTTGTCGTTCAAATCGAACAAGGACAACACGGGAATCCCAACGGATGTCATGCGAGGTATTAAAGCGGTCTTAATGGGCAGGGAGTATTGGTCCTTCTAATTTATGATTTCTGATGGCTGTCATATGAAATTTTGAGAATTCATAAAAGGCAGTTGATGGAGTGGTTAATCAAGCAAGACCAGCAGATTGCGTTGGGTTAATAGTTTCCCCCACAACCAGGCTAACAGATTGGCCAGGGTCCAGCCAAAGCGAGAGAACAACTGCAGCTACCATAGCAAGAGGCTGGCCATCAATGCTGTCCAGATCTGGGCCTTCACGGCATTACCGGACGTGCCCATAAATCCCGCCTTCATGCCTGCTGCCTAGCCGATCATTTTAGCCGGGTTTTGCGACTTCTTACGTAAAAAATTGCTATTTAAGCTGAAAGGAGTAAAATATTGGCACATTCCCCCAAAAGGCTTCCACTGAGGAGGCACCTATGCGACTGGATAAGATTGAACGTCCACCCCTTGAGGCCGCTATCCACCGGCTTTACACCATTTGCATTGGCCAATATGTGGCTAACCGATTGACCAAGCAACGTCTAAAATTGCTTTGGTATGCCCCAGGGTACTGGCCGATTCTGTTCCTTCCAAACCTATCACTCCTGCGAAAATTTTGGCTGCTCGCACGGCTCCTCCGAATCGATTGGAAGGTCCTCCATGGTCACACCCCATATGAATGTGCCATGGTCTGCCGTGCCTTGGCCGAACGTCCTAGTCAGCTTGGAGAAACGATGATTGAGTCGGGCTGTTGGGAAGGGGGGAGTTCGGCAAAGTGGAGTCTCATGTGTCAGGTCATGGGATATCACCTGATCATCTATGATTCCTTTGAAGGAGTGGAAGTTGCGGCTTCCCCTGTTGGCGAATATGACTACTCAGGGGAATATGCCGCTCAAGAAGAGGTGGTATGGCAAAATCTTAAACGATATGGGGCACCTGATAGCTGCCGCACTGTGAAAGGGTGGTTTTGTGAAACCATGGGGGCAGGAAAAATTATCAATCAGGTTCGCCTAGCCTACATTGATTGTGACACTGCCAAAGGGACTAAGGAAGCATTAACCGGTATCATTCCTGCTATGACCAAAGATTGTGTTATTTTTTCACAAGACTGTCACATCCCGTCTGTTCTCAGGTTTCTCACCAATCCTTCGACCTGGAAGGATTTTAAAATCCCCATTCCCAGGATGCAGCGATTGGAACGTCGGTTGGTCCGCTTGGAAATGGGCATTCCCTGATTTCGTGCACAAGGATCTGTTCCGCTACCACAAGAAAATTTGTATGCGGAGGAGAGCAAGTCTGGTTGGGTTTGGGATTGTAAGGACCGGCGTATCTTTCACAATCAAACTCTCGCTAAACAATTCCATTTTTTGGATATTTGTATTCAAGACGGTCGGACTATCCTCCAAATAGGCGAGATGGAGGGTCTTGCCCATTGGGGTTGGGGTCTCAAGCCTGGAGAGAATCTTTTAGTTGAAAAAGACTATGGGGATACAGAAATGGTCCCCGATATTTAGACAGCTCGGTAAATAAAATTTCTGCCGGTCATTAGACTGCCTTGTTTGCCTCAGGATTGGCAAATACACTCCATCGGGCGTTTGGCGGTTCATTGCCGGGTGGGGGCACTTTGTATTATGAAACTGAAACGGGGGGAGTGAGTTTCGCGTGGCGTACCGCCGGACTGTCATTGGCCTGTAAATATCCATTCTTGTATTTCACGTTGCGCCACAGGCCCTCGATAAAGACATTATCAGCCCACCGATCCTTGCCATCCATAGTGATCTTCACCCTACAGGCTTTGGGGATCGCTGGGAAAATCTCATTGGTGTATTGGGCGCCCTGATCTGTTTTAAAGGTGTCTGTGGCTCCGTAGCGCAGGAAAGCTTCTTTGAAGGTTTTCACGTAGGCGTTGGGCTCAAGGGTGTTTGAGATCTGCCAGGCCGGTACTCGGCGTGAATGCCAGTCCATGATCATGGTCAAATACATGAATCTTTTGGCCATTGAGTATAATTGATGTCGCTGGCCCAGACCTGGTTCGGACGCGCGATGTTGAGTTATTTCAATAAATAGGGATAGATTTACGACCTTTTGCCGACTTGACTCGCACGTGGCTTCGGGTAGATCGCCCGGAATCATATCTGCCGCATCAAGTGTTGTGTGCGTTTGCGATTGACCCGCTGTCCTAGACGCAGGAAGTGATCACACGGGCTGCCATAGAACGGCCTCTTGAAATAGAGTTCATCGATTGGTCGCTGAGTCTTCAATGCACCCTGGGGCCTAGCATACGCACAGAGCCTTCAAGATTGTTTAAAGACTCATCGAGTCAAATCTATCACATCCAACTCGGCCGCCCCACGCAGAATGCTTTTAGCGAGGGGTTCAATGTAACTATCGGAATGAAATGCTCAATCTCTATGTATTTCGAATTTTGGAAGACGTGCAAGAGTTCACGGACAATTGAATAAGAACCTACATGAACTTCGCTCTCACCAGGCCTTGCAGGGAGCAGCTGCATGCATCTATCACAACTCCACTACAGAAAAATCCATGTTCCCGCTGCCCGCGTGATGAGGAAGCTTACACATTGAGGACCGGTTTACCTGTTTTGGAGAGCAATGACATACTAAATAAGTATCAACCGGCTTAGCAGGGCGGTTGGTTGTGGAGGATGACCATTGGCTGTTCCGAGGCAAGTGTGGAGTCCTACTTTCGTCAGACATTTTTACGTGATTTGGTTCATCGGAACGGACGGTCCCCTAAAGCCAGGATCTTATATTTTCTGGGTGGGGCTGCCGCCATTTTCGCCGCCGGGGGATTTGTCCCCGGCGGCACTCTTCTGCGATTGAAAGCATAGGCTCATGGGGTTGTTCAGCCCCTTGACTGGATTTGAGCCCAGCTTAGCCATCTCATTGGCTCAATTTTCTTGAGCCACCTTTTTTTCATTCTCATTGGGTCACATAATTGGGAACATTGTTATAGGCCGTATTATTCGTGATGGAATTATTCGGTCCACTGCTAAGAATGCCCGCGCCGGTATGGTTATATACCGTGTTATTGCGCACGATCGAGTTTCGGGGCTGGCCATCTATCAGTGAGATTCCCCGTATTTGGTCGTGCACTTCGTTATTTTCAATGAGATTGCCATCTCCTCCGATTGTGATGCCACCGCTACCTCCAAAACCCAGTCCGTTTCGGTAAGCCTTGTTATTTCTGAGGATATTGAAATTACTCTTGTAGGTATGTCCATCGTAGATTTGTATGCCCCATTTATAATTATCATGGAGCTCGCACCCATCAATGAGATTATTGGAGGTTTCTATATACATGCCGTGGCCTTTTCCACTTTTCCCCGTGTCATGGATATGCAAATTGCGAAATTCATTATGCGTGGACCCGCCATTGTGCCAGGTTATCTGAACCCCATTGACCTGTGGATTTTTAATTTCAAGGTTTTGGAATCGGATATGGTGCGATCCTCCTGTGAGGGAAATAGCAGTTGTCTCCCCCGTCGCATCGATATTAATGCCATCGAAAATCACATACTGAGTCGGCGGGGAGGCGGTCCCGATATCGAGTACTCCCCTGAGGGTGACGGTTTCGCCATTATAGGCGGCCACTTTCACCGGAGTATTCCATGAAGTTCCGACGGGAAATTTGGTGCCGGTGTGCGTTTGAAGGTATTCCGAGTAGATCCCTCCGCGGATAAACAAGGTATTGCCAGGCTGAAGAACCCCGAGCCCCCGTTTGATAGTGCGGAAGGGGGACGATTGGGTGCCTGGGTTGACATCGTTCCCGGACGTGGACACAAAAAAGGCTGATCCACTCGGGGTGGGGCTGGGATTGCTTGTATTAGGCGCGGTGGGGGTCGAGGGGGTAGGACTTGGGCTGCTGGTGCTGGTGCCGCCAGTTCCGGTTTTTTCATTATATTGGATATCGGTTGAAGACCATGAGCCGTCGGTGTAGCGCCATTGGAGGCGGACCCACACCGGCACCCCGTTGGTAGGGAGTCCGGAAACTGTATGCGCCAGGGTTTCGCTCGGCAGGTTGCCGCTATTATATACGTCGGATTCGCCGGCGCTCAGACCGACGCGCAGGGACCAGGCCGTGAGAGCGGCGCCATTGGCCGTCCAGGTGAAGGTGGCGGTATTACCGGGGAGCGTTGAACCGGCTGATGGTGTCAGGAGTTTGGGTCCCACATTGTCAACTCCTCTTGATGTCCTGCTGTTGGTTCCTGTATCGATGACCCCCGGATAACCGACTGAGGTGATGACAAGACCCTTCATTTTCCATACACTCACCACACCAGTGGTGCTATTGCGCCAGATTATATCCGCTTTGCCATCGGCATCCGTATCGCCCACTTGCGCAATGACCCAGTTCGTCGGGACTCCGTCTAAAAAGCCGGACGAAGCAACGGAGATACCATTCATCAACCAGACGGAGACTGCCCCGTTTAAAATATTGCGCCAAACAAAGTCTGATTTTCCATCGCCGTCCACATCTCCGGTGCCGGCAATTTCCCAATCGGGAGGCGTACTCCCCGGAAATCCCGTTGAGATTATGTTTAGCCCATTCATTAGCCATACCGCAATTGTGCCCGTGGTGCCATGTCGCCAGATGACATCCCCTTTACCATCGGCATTCATATCGGCCACTCCGGCAATTTGCCAGTCTAAAGGGACCCCGGCTGGAATTCCGGATGAGACAATTTTACTTCCATTCATTAACCACATTGAAACCTCGCCAGTGTTTGTATTGCGCCAAACAAGGTCCGTCCTGGCGTCACCGTTTAGGTCACCGACTGCATGAATGGCCCATTCCATCGATGCGCTGCCGGGAAAGCCGGTTGACTTAATAGTCAATCCATCCATCATCCAGACTGCTACTCCCCCGCTGGCGCTATTACGCCAAATGATATCCGCCCGGTTATCTGCATTCACATCGCCCATACCAACCATCTGCCACTCTGACGGAATTGTGGGCAGGAGGCCGTTTGAGGCAATCGTCTCTCCATTCATCAACCACGCTGAGACAATGCCACTACTCGAATTTCGCCAAAGAAGATCGGCCTTGGCATCCCCATTCAAATCATATGGGGGTGAATGTTGAATGGCATGTGTCGAAGTCAATCCTGAAAACATCCACAGAAAGACACTCAGGAGAATTGCCATTCCATGTTTAGGTGATATGTTTCTTATCTTTTTTATCATTTTTTTTCCAATTCAAATCAACAGGACGAGTCGCAATTGGTCCCCTGGTTTGGAGGGATTGTCAGTATAAAATTGTGGGTTCAATATAAAAAAACTGGAGATTTTATGAATGTGTTAAAGAAACTGAGGTGTTGATTAGAATGAAATGTAGTTTCTTTAGTTGAAACATTCCCGTTTAAGATATGAAGAAATACCCTTCAGAAAAAGTTAAAGAACCTTTTGTTTGAAAATTGCTTGAGCGTTACTACTATTTAAAACAGTTCCTGCATTATTTTTGTTCCTAGCTGGCAACAGGACCATCCGGTCCTGTTGCCCCGCTATTTATAGGAAAGCTATGTTTTTACCATTCATAGGCCCCGATATCGGACCGATTGCCCTGTGGCCTTCTTCTTCCCTCACGGTCGGTGGGCACGGCGCTAAGGGTCGTGCCCGTATCAATGGCCGCACTACCCGATTGCAGATGAAAATCGCCGGCGCTAGCGTTCTTAAAGGAGGGATTGGAGGTCAGGTTATTGCTGATGCTTGTCCCGCTTCCCCGATTATCCATGTTGACATAGTTTCCGTAACTAATGTTGTTGATCACGTCGGCACCTTGAGAGCCAGGCTCTATCAATATGCCATAGCCCGTATTGCCATAGATTGTGTTATGGAAGACGCCGGAATTGACCGGATTCCGATAGGAATGGACATTAATCCCGGTGTAGTTCTTCCACACCACATTGTTATAGGCAATATTGTTGTCGCCGGAGCCCATTGTGATACCCCCGCCCTGGCTATAATTAATGCCATTGTGATGGATGAGGTTATTGCGATAGGTATTATTATTCGCTTTGGGTTCCGAGTTATCTCCCGCGAAATTATGAATGCCCCAGGCGACATTATCATGGATATGACACCCATCGATCAGGTTCCTGGAGGTCTTAATATAAAAGCCATGATCCACATTTTTCGTCCTGCCATTATGATGAACATCTAGGTTGATAAATTCATAGAAGGTATCTGCAAAGGATGTAGTATTGTGGAAGTTGGTAGCAATTCCCCATCTCCCGGCATTCTTCACCTCGCCATTTTGAAACCGGATGTGATGTGTATTGCCAGTGAGAGAAATGCCGGTTTCCTCTCCGTTGGCATTGATGCGGATGCCATCAAAAATCAGATACTGAATTGCTGGGGAGGACTGGGCAAGATCGATACTGCCGACTAGATTCACGGTCTCGCCGTTGAAAGCGGCTATCGTGATGGGTGAGCTCCAGGAATTACCCGAAGGAAAGCGGGTTCCGTTCCAGCTATGCAAAAATTCCTGATAAGTCCCGCCCCGGATAAATAAGGTATTGCCAGGCTGAAGAACCCCGAGTCCCCGTTTGATAGTGCGGAAGGGGGCGGATTGGGTGCCTGGGTTGGCATCGTTCCCGGACGTGGACACATAAAAGGCCGATCCACTAGGAGTGGTGCTGGTGCTGGTATTGGTGGGACTGGGACTGGTGGGAGTCGGATCGCTGGTACTGGTGCTGCCTGTGCCGCTCTTGTATTGCACATCGGTTGAGGACCATGAGCCGTCGGTATAGCGCCATTGGAGGCGGACCCACACCGGCAACCCGTTGGTAGGGAGCCCGGAGACCGTACGCGCCAGAGTTCCACTCGGCAGGTTGCCGCTATTATACACGTCAGAGTCGCCGGCGCTCAGGCCGACGCGCAGGGACCAGTCGGTGAGAGCGGCGCCATTGGCCGTCCAGGTGAAGGTGGCGGTACTGCCGGGGAGCGTTGAGCCCGCTGATGGTGTCAGGAGAGCGGGGCGCCCACTGCCATTGTTGCTGGTGGTGCTGGCACTCGCGGTACTGACGGTACTGGTGCTACTCGTACTACTCGTACTTCCCGAACCTGTATTGGCAGTGTATTGAACGTCAGTTGAGGACCAGAGGCCATTGGTGTAGCGCCACTGCAACCGCACCCACACGGTCGATCCGTTGGTGGGGATCCCGACAGCGGTTTGAGCCAGGGTCCCGCTTGGGAGGTTGCCGCTGTTGTAGAGCGAAGAATCACCTTGTTTGGTGCCGATGCGCAAGGACCAATCGGTGAGAGATTCGCCATTGGCCGTCCACGTGAAGGTGGCGGTGCTGCCGGGTAAGGTCGAACCGGCTATGGGCGACAGGAGTTTGGGGGCGGCACTGGCCGAGGTGGTTGTTCCAAAGATTAGGAAACACACACTTAGTACAAGGAATGTCCCTGCTTTTGATAATACGTTCATTAGGTTCTTCCTTCCAGTTAATACGAAGGCACGTTGACAAATGGCACACACGATCGGGCTCTATTGTTCGATCATCTGTGCACCGAAAAAGCCGAATTAAAATACGGAATAAATGCGGGGGAAAACTGTGTAAGAATTGAATGAAATAGGTAGGAAAAAATCTACGGATATTCTAATAATGGATTTCTGATTGCAGACATAATAAATCTGGAAAATTTCTGCACAACGCACTCCCTTATCATGGGAGGATTGGAGAATGGGTGTGCCATCATATAAGTAACATGCAAAGGGTGGAGGACACTTCGACACTCATTGATCGATGACACGATTTTTCTGACAATATTTTTCAATGGAAACCGCATTTATGAACTAGGCAATTGTTTTAGAGGAATTATTTAAAATGGAAGGTTTTGCCGTATCCATTCAAACTTATGAGAAATGGCCTTCCTTCCATTCCTCATTGTCAGAGCGGCAAACTTTTTCATCACATCATGTCATCATGATCATTCATTATGCTGTTTTTTGAATTTTTCATATGGTGTTTGAAATTTTGAATATTTCTTTAAGCAGTCAGACGTCAGAAGTGCAGACAGCAATATTGGTACCGTCAATGGACAATTTTGAAGAAAATTTTGCCATTAGGTACAAAAATATAATAAATTCAGTCAATTCGAATGTGAATTAACTCGAATTGCAAGCAAATTAAATTGTGCAAAAATTAAAATCGGCCAAATCTAGTGTAGGTCGAAGCCTGCAGTTTTTATGGAATCGGCTTTGAAAGGTGCCCGAAACCCTTCAGGCCTTTTGGTGGGGGAAGAATTGAGTTTTGAGGTCCGGTAGTGGATATTTTGCGGATCGAAGTGATTTTGAGATCCTTATGATACTGCACCGACCAGGCCCTGAAGAAGTATGAGATTTTTTTATTAAACAAAAGGCCTGAACTGAGAAAATGAGTGAGAAGATAATTTTTGTATGGTGGCGTTTCGATGTGAGTGGGTTGGTATTCAGCCCGCAAAGATCAAGAAGTAAATTCATTAAGACTCAACCGGCAAACCCTGTCTGGCAAAAGCCTGAACCTCTGATCATAACCTCAGAGGTTTAATTTTGATGGATGATTAGGATTTTCTTTATTTGTATCCAGCTGTGTTTTTTTCGGAGATTCACTCATTGAATTTGTGGTATATTCGTACACGTCGATTGTCGGGAAACTCAACGATCTCTTTAGACCTTCAGCATCCGCTTTTTACTTCCTCCATATATACCCCATTAATAGCTGGACTAATTGCCAAAAGATGAAGCTCAGCAATGATAATGCCATGGGAAAGGACAAACTGCGTCAATGGATTTTCAATTCCATTGGTCATCACCCCTCTCAAAGTTACTTGTTTTCCAGGAAATACTGCAACTGTACCAGGATTAGTCCACGACCTTCCTGAAGAGAAATATGTCCCATTACGACTTTTCAGCATTTCTGAATATATTCCGCCACGGATCAATAGCGTGTCACCGGCAACAAGGTGACCGAGCGGATATTTTATTGTGGTGTACGGGTTTGCCTGGCTTCAGGCGTTTTCATTATTTTTAATGGTTTAAGCGCATTGAGTCGTCGGGTAGGACAATAGGCACCGCTAAAAGGTTGGCAGGAGGACCAGGCAGAGGAATAAGGGGCACGGTGTTTTAATGAAGTCATTTAATTCCATATTGCGTGACTTTTCCAATGACATTTTTTCATACCACTGAAATGTGAGACAATCGGGCTTCTGCGGATAGACCTATTAACCATCGGTCTATGTATCGGGTACGATTGCTAAAACTTTACCCTCAAGCTACCTTTTGACCTAATGTTCTGCATCTAATCTGCAGATACTAATCCTGTGGTGTCGCCCTATGAGAGGGCTATTGGTAATTTAGAGACATTCAGAAGGTAAAAGAATCCTGTGCTCTTCGGAATTCGGGGCTTGAGGGTGATTACACTATGAGGTAGGTTGGAGCGTTTTTGTCATTCCCCCCCCAATGATGTAATCCTGTTTTTCTGTATTTCTATGGGCTTCTTCAATTTCTTTGCCCCCTAATGTGAGTATGACAATTCATACTCCGGAAAGTGCCGTCGCCGATGTTCCTCACTCGAATTGATCGTATTTGTAGAAGCGTGTTGACTCTGAACAGGGATCGTGAGTTCGCGACGCTGAAATCCATGTTGGCCCTAAAGAAGACCGATAGGGTGCTTGATGCGGGGAGTGGCGATGGATATTGGACGGCGTCTTTTGCCAAAGACTGTGCGCATATTGTCGGGATCGATCCGGGTTGGCAGGCGTTACAACACGCCAAAATGTTGTATGCTTATCCGAATATTGATTATGTACAGAGTTTTGGCGAGTCCTTGCCTTTCCCGGATAAGAGTTTTGATAAGGTGGTGAGCATCAGTTGCCTGGAACATTTCAACGATCCTTTTCAGGGATTGCGCGAGATGGCCCGGGTCCTTAAGCCTGGCGGTCGATTGGCGCTATCCGTCGATAGCCTTTTGCCGGAGAACTCTTCCTTAGCATTCCGGGAGTGGCACAAGAAGCGACATTTCGTCACGAAATATTTCAGCCAAGATGAAATGCAGGGAATGCTGGAGAAGGTCGGGATAAAATATGAACAGCCATCTACGGTACATCTGATCCGATCATCGGCAGCCATCCGGTCTCGTGAAATCTTTATCCGTCGTCCTCGTCTCCTATTACCTCTATTCCCTATTTTTTATAGTATCGTGCGAGTAGCTGATTGGATGTCTCAGGATACGCATGGACAGATGTTTGTGGTAACAGGTACACGTCAGTGATTTTTTTGTATGGGTTTCTTTCTATGTTCTTCCGAATCCTCTAGGCTCGTGAAGACTTTTAGTCAATGATCTCAGGGGACGTTCGAGATAATTCAGTGAGTTAATAGTCACTATGGAGTAAGGGGAGCTTGTTATGCGGATTTTAGTCTGGGGGCTTGGATATGTGGGTACCGTTTCGGCGGCTTGTTTGGCGCGTTTGGGTCACGAGGTTATCGGTATCGATCCCAATCTCACCAAAGTGGAAGCGATAAACAGGGGCGACTGCGCAATCAAGGAACCGGGGTTACACGAATTGATCAAGCAAGCTGTGAAGGCAGGCGCCTTGCGAGCAACTACCAATGGGACTGATTGCGTTTTGCAAGCTGATATTTCCTTGATTTGTGTCGGAACCCCAAGTAGTGCCGATGGTAGTCCTCAACTAGGCTACGTCGAAGCTGTGACGCATGATATTGGTCGAGGACTCAAAGGCATCTCGCATTATCATGTGGTGTGTTTACGCAGTACGGTATTTCCCGGAACTTCCCGTAATCTCCTTGCACGGATTCTTGAGGAAGTTTCCGGGAAAAAAGCTGGAGACGATTTTGGTTTAGCGATGAATCCGGAATTTTTACGTGAAAGCTGTGCGGTGAAGGACTTCGACTCACCTCCCTATACTATTATAGGGGAACTGAACCAGCGGTCTGGCGAAATTTTGGATCGGCTTTATCAGGGCATCCATGCCCCGATTGAGCATGTCACTCTTGAAGAAGCGGAATTTTTGAAAATCACGAATAACGTGTTTCATGCATTAAAAGTCGGATTTGCTAATGAAATTGGGCGCGTCTGTGATCGTCTTGATATTGACAGTCATAAATTGATGAAGCTTGTCTGTTCGGATACGAAGTTGAATATCTCCCCTGCCTATTTGATGCCGGGATTTGCTTTTGGGGGCTCCTGTCTTCCCAAAGATCTGCGATCATTGACTTATAATGCTCGCCGTCTCGGGGTCGAAGTGCCCATCTTGGAATCTATTCTGCCGAGCAACAGCCAGCAAGTGAATTTGGCCAGGATTAAACTTCAGGAGATCGGGGCCAAAAAGGTTGGTATCTTCGGCCTGAGCTTTAAAGCGGGAACCGATGATCTTCGGGAAAGCCCCATTATTAATTTGATTCGCGATCTTTGGCAGGATGGAGTGGATGTGCTCGTATACGATCCTGATGTGAATCTTCAGGAAATGTTGGGAGCTAATCTTGAATATTTAGAGCGCCAGCTACCTCAAATCAAAACTATTTTGTGTGATCGTGCAGAAGAGATCATGAGCGGGTCTGATGTGCTGGTGTTGAGCCAGAAACGTCCGGAATTTTTAGATCTCTTAAAAAATGTGAATCATTCCGTTATGATCCTTGATCTGGTTCGCTTGGCCGATCGGCCTGAATCCTTGGGATTTGCAAAGTATACAGGGATTTCATGGTAAAAAATCCTCGTAAGCGTTGGCTTATCCTCACGCAGTACTATTCCCCGGAAATTGGAGCCCCGCAAATCCGTTTACGCTGTCTGGCCAATGAATTGCGGGAGCACGGGATTGACCTAGAAGTTTTGACCGCTCTGCCCAACTATCCCAAGGGGGAAATTTTCCCTGGATATCCCACCACAAAATTCAGTATTCGTGAAGAAATCGATGGTGTTCCTGTCCGAAGGGTGTGGATTTATCCTGGCAGTGGAAAATCTCCTTTGATCCGGTTACTGAATTATCTGAGTTTCACCTTGACTGCCCTGATTGCCGCCCTATTTGGTCCTCGTCCCGATGTCATGTTTGTTGAATCCCAGCCGTTGTCTCTTGGCATCGTGGGCCTCTGCATGAAATGGATCAGAGGAGTTCCTTATATTTACCATGTGCCGGATTTGCAGATTGATGTTGCCAGGCAAATGGGGTTTATTAAAAGCGAGGCGTTTCTTCGGTTGGCCTTAAATTTGGAAAACCTTTTTCTGAAGAAGTCCTGGAAAGTGTCGACCGTCACTCACCGCTTTATTCGTCATTTTGAAGAACGTGGATTGCCTCGTACTCAGATTACCTTTCTTCCTAATGGGGCGGACACTCGGTTCCTCTGCCCCAGGCCCCCCTGTCCGGAATTGCTGGATCGATGGAAATTGAGAGAAAAGATGGTCTTTGTCTATGTTGGCACCCATGCGTATTACCATGGGTTGGACACACTGATCCACGCTGCCAATTTACTCCAGGACCATAAGGATCTTGTTTTCCTGATGATTGGCAATGGTCCCGAACGGCCACGGATTATTCAGTTGGCCAAAGATTTACAATTAACAAATGTGGTGTTTGGCCAGTCACCTTATGAGGAAATGGCCAGACTGTATTCGATCAGTTACGCCTCTATTGCGACGTTACGTGATCTGGATGTTGCGAATCAGATGCGGCTTTCAAAAGTGTTTCCTTCCCTGAGTTGTGGGGTTCCTGTCATTTATGCAGGTCTCGGAGAGGCCTCAGATGTGATTCGGGATAATCACTGTGGGATGACGGTGGATCCGGAAAATCCTGAGAAATTAGCCGCCGCCATTGAGCAACTCGCCTCTGATCGGGCCGGCCGTGATAGCATGGGAAGAGCTGGTAGGCAATTAGTCGAAGTTGACTATAGTTGGAAAGTTATTGTGACACGATGGATTCAAGAGCTTGGAATATGGCAGCAATAGAATCTTTATCACGGTCTTAAAAATCTTCTCAAAAACTGAATTGTATCTTTGTGATTAGTTTCATGTCCTAAAGTATGTCCAAATATATTGAAACTGAAGAAGTCCGAATGCGAAATGCCTATGGCAAACGCCAAGCGGAACACCATTATTCATGGTTTAATCCCAGCTATGTTTTTTTGATGCAAGAACGGGAACGACTATTTTTGAGAACGTTGAAACGTCATGGTTTCTTACCATTAGAGACCCAGCATATTCTGGAAATTGGATGTGGTACGGGTTATTGGCTCCGAGAGTTCATTAAATGGGGCGCACGACCACAAAACATCAATGGAATTGAACTCTTGTCCGAACGAGTAGATATTGCCAAGCAGCTCTCTCCCCAAGGTGTGCATATCGAATGTGGAAGCGGGACCAAAGTCGGGTTTTCAGATGGGTGCTTGGATCTGGTGCTTCAGTCTACTGTTTTTTCTTCCATACTCGATTTCTCCACTAAGCAACAGATAGCATCAGAAATGTTACGGGTAGTCAAGGCAAATGGCGCCATACTTTGGTATGATTTTCATGTGAACAATCCAAGAAATCCTGATGTTCAGGGGGTGAATAAGCGTGAAATTTTTCGGCTTTTCCCGAATTGTCGAATCGACCTTAGACGAATAACGCTGGCCCCTCCTCTTGCAAGGTTTCTTGCCCCGTATTCTTTACTGACTTGTTACCTTCTGGAACGACTTAAAATTTTTAATTCCCATTATCTTGGAGTTATTCGCAAGTGAACAGGCCTTGTCGCTGTGGGGAAGAATTCTTGTAATTCGCATGCATCAACTCATAACGACCAAGCAGCAGAGCAAGATCCATACATTCTCGTATTCCATGAACACATTCATAATTTTATGCGATGACCACGGAAGGTTGGGATGAAGCAATTTTTACCTTTTCATGTTCCTGATATTGGCGAGGAAGAAATTCAGTCGGTGGTTGAGACCCTCCGTTCAGGGTGGTTGACTACCGGTTCAAAGGCCAAGCAGTTCGAGGCGGAATTTGCACAGCGGGTAGAGGCTCGACATGCTGTGGCCCTGAATTCCTGCACGGCTGCTTTGCATCTTGGCCTCGAAGCGGTTGGCGTGACCGAAGGCGATGAGGTCATTGTGCCCACCATGACCTTTGCCGCCACCGCAGAGGTGGTGCATTACCTTAAAGCGAAACCGGTGTTGGTGGACTGCCAGGCTGATACCTTGAATATTGATGTTGCTCAGATTGAAAAAGCGATTTCGCCCAGAACAAAGGCGATTATCCCTGTTCATTATGCCGGGCAGCCTTGTGCAATGGATCGCATTCTGGAGATTGCCAGAGTTCATCATTTGAAGGTCATTGAGGATGCTGCTCACGCTCTTCCGACACGTTATCGTGGAAGGATGGTCGGGGCATTGGGAGATATTACCTGCTTTTCTTTTTATTCAACCAAGACGATCACGACTGGTGAAGGGGGGATGGCCACGACTGAAAATGCCGAATGGGCAGAGCGCATGCGACTTTTAAGTCTGCACGGCATCTCGCGGGATGCCGTCAATCGATATACCCCTGAGGGCAATTGGTATTACGAGATTTGCTATCCGGGGTATAAGTATAATCTGACGGATATTGCGGCAGCATTAGGAATCCCTCAGCTACACAAATGCGACCATTTTGCAGCGATCCGAAAGCGGTATGCCACACTCTATAACGAAGGGTTTAAGGAGATTCCAGAAATTTTGGTTCCCCATTTGGCTGACGATGTGGAGCATGCCTGGCATCTTTATGTGATCCAATTGAACCTGGAGTGTCTGCGTATTGGACGCAACGAAATGATCGATCTTATGAAGAAACAGGGCATCGGAACCAGTGTGCATTTTATCCCCTTGCATCTTCACCCCTATTATAGAGATAATTACGGGTATTTCCCCAATGATTTCCCTGTGGCGAGTTCGGTATTTGAGCGCATTATATCTCTCCCCATTTATCCTAAAATGACAGAATTGGATATCCAATATGTCATTGAGGTGGTCGCAACGCTTATCAAAGCAAACCGCCGATAAGTAATCGAGGCACTGAGACTCAGATTCTTGAAGCTTTCTAGTGGATACATGGCAGGTTCCCCCCCTCCTTATGGTGGTATCCCTCCTTTTCCAACTAATTGGAAACTGATAGAGATCGAAATTCACATTTCATCTAATTGGTTGCAATGTTCATTCAGGAGTACCGGTAATGACTAAGCGTGTTGTTGACACTCTTGGTGCGTTTTTAGGGTTAGTGGCGTGTATGCCCCTTTTTGTGGTGCTCGCTCTCCTTATCAAAATGGATTCGCGAGGGCCTGTCTTGTTTCGACAGGTGCGCGTGGGACAGGGCTTTCGCCCATTTTGTCTGTATAAGTTTCGCACGATGGCAACGGACGCCTCCCAAAAGGGAGGGGAGCTGACCATCGGCGAAGATCCTCGTGTGACTCGTATTGGAAGATTTTTGCGCCGGTTGAAACTTGACGAGCTCCCGCAGCTGTTCAATGTACTAATAGGGGATATGAGTCTGGTGGGCCCACGTCCTGAGGTGGCTTATTATGTGGAGAAATTCAAAGAGGACTATCACGATGTCTTGACGGTCAGGCCGGGGTTAACAGATTTGGCTTCTCTAAAGTACATTGATGAACAAGGGCTTCTCGGAAAGGTTGAGAAGCCAGAAGATGAGTACACGAATACGATTCTGCCAGAAAAAATCCGCTTAGCAAAATTATATATCGAACATGCCTCTTTAGCTTTTGATCTTGCTGTCATGGCCCAGACCTTATTGCAACTGCTGGGCTTGCGAAGTGTCATTTTAAAGGTCACCGATCGTGATAATCATGATGAGGTGGCTTTTCTTGAAGACTCGGTTATTTTTCATTTTATTATCAAATATCGGCGACCTATTATCATTACGTTGGATTTAGCACTGATTGTCTTGGCCTATTATTTGGCGTTCTGGTTGAGGTTTGACGGCAACATTCCCGACGACGCAAGGCAACTTTTACTTAAGACTTTGCCTGGTCTGCTTGTGATTCGTGGGATCGCCTTTATGATCTTTCGTCTCAATGAGGGACTTTGGCGGTATATTAGTATCTGGGACTTAAAGAAAATTACGGGTGGGGTGTTGGCTGGAACTATGGTGTTCTATGGCCTCGTCAAATGGGGGTTCGGTCTCATTGAGTATCCCCGGTCCATATTTATCATTGATAGTATTCTGTTGGTCGGGTTTCTTTGTGGGATCCGGCTTGCGGTCCGAATCTTTCGAGAGCGAAAGGTCTTGAGAAAGACGAAACGAGTCCTCATTATTGGGGCTGGTGATGCGGGGGAAAACATCGTTCGGGAGATGCAATCACATTCCACCTCCTCCTATACACCCATTGGATTTGTGGACGATGATGTTTCCAAAGTGAGCAAGCGGATCCATGGAATCAAAGTTCTGGGTACACGCCAGGATCTGTCACGCATTCTTCACACGCACAAACCCGAGGAAGTGTTAGTGGCTCTTCCCGGGACCAATTCAGCCGTTCTTCGGGATATTACTGCACTGTTGGCTCCCTTTAACGTCCGCATCAAAACCCTTCCGAATTTGGGCGATATTCTGGAAGGCAAAGTCACGATCAGTCAGATAAGGGATCTTGCCATTGAAGACCTGCTTCAGCGCCCACCGGTAGGATTGGATCCGCAGCCCGTGCGCAATTTAATCGACGGAAAGCGAGTCCTGGTGACCGGTGCAGGTGGATCTATTGGCTCGGAGCTCTGCCGTCAAATTGTCGCCCTTGCTCCCAAGGCCCTCATCTTATACGAACGACACGAAAACAGTTTATATGCGATTGCGGGCGAGCTGACGGACCAGGGTAATGCTGGTGTGGTTCATGAAGTGCTGGGTGATATCACGGATATTCCTCGTCTCCACGAGACATTCAATTCGTACCGTCCTGAGATTATTTTTCATGCGGCGGCCCACAAACATGTTCCGTTAATGGAGGTGAATCCAGGGGAAGCTTTCAAAAATAATGTCCTGGGCACAAGGTTGGTGGCCGAAGCGGCCGCGCACTTCGGTGTTGAGCATTTTGTGTTGATTTCTACCGATAAGGCGGTGAATCCGTCCAGCGTTATGGGGGCAACCAAACGGGTGGCGGAATTGGTCGTTCAGGCCATGGCGAGTCAGAGTCAGACACGGTTTTTGACCGTTCGCTTTGGCAATGTGTTGGGCAGTAATGGCAGTGTTGTGCCCCGCTTCCAAAAACAGATCAAGGCTGGGGGACCAGTCACGGTCACGCATCCGGAAGTGCGCCGCTACTTTATGCTTATTCCCGAAGCGGTGATCTTAGTGTTGCAGGCGGCTGCCCTTGGGGAGCAAGGCGCGATTTATGTCCTGGAGATGGGAGGTCAAATTAAACTGGTGGACCTTGCGCGTAACCTCATTCGACTCTCTGGTCATGTGCCTGAGAAAAATATTCCCATCCAGTTTATCGGTCTTCGCCCTGGAGAAAAACTCGAGGAGGAACTGATTGGGGAGAATGAACGAGCTGTGCCTTCACCAATTGATAAGATCCTTCGAATTCAATCGACACAATCTCTTGATCAGAAATTCCTGACCAATATTTTGAGCAAGCTGGAGGACGTCCAGATATTGGGGCATTCTCCCTCGGTGATTGAACTTCTTCAGCAGTTAGTGCCGACTTTTCATCGACCGGAAATTTTAGAACCATCTGCGATGAGTGAGGAATATCAAATTCATTGATGAGGCGGAAGACAAAGCTCGTGAAGCCTGAGGGATGGTGGTTGGGTGCTAAGTTGCTTGCCCAGATTCTGTTTGGATACCGATAATGTTTAAGTTTGTGGTTATTCTTAATTTTCAGGTTGATTCATCCGAGAGGTGAATGAATCCCAATTTTAACTAGCCTTGATAGAAATTACTTTTATAAGGTATCATTTATGGTTAAGCTTCAGACTTCCAGTGATAAGTACTCTTTAGCTGATAAGAGTAAAGTGAAGCGCCATCATCATTCAACGTGAAATTCAAAAGTACCTGAAAAAGCAGATTTTTCGAGTAAATCGAAAAATTCTTTTATAACCATTTTTCTTTCAAGATATTGTCGCCTGCGGTAAAGTTGAAGTGAGTGTTTTTACGTAGTATTTGTTGCTAATAAAGGAACCTAAGAGGATGAAGATTATAATTGTTGTGGCTATATTTGTTTTTCTGGCTGGGTGTAATTCGGAGTGGAAGGGAATGAAAACAATTGATGCTTCAAGTTTGGAGCCCAATGGTTACCCTACTCTTTCTGGAAAAACAAATATTGAACGTTCATCTATTGTGCATGGGCAAGAGCATGAAAAAATTAGTATCGATGATCCGCGTTACATAATTCAACCTGGCGACCAATTAAGCATAAAATTCTTTTTTAATCCAGAGCTAAACGAGGAAGATTTAGTGGTGCGGCCTGATGGGCATATTTCCCTTCAATTGGTTAATGAAGTTAAGGCATCAGATCTGACTCCCTTGCAGCTTAAAGGTATTTTGGAGAAAAAGTATGTTGGGCAATTAAAAAATCCAGAGATTGCCGTCATTGTTCGTTCCATAAGGGAGCCTTATAGAATCTATGTCGATGGAGAAGTGGCGAAACCGGGTGAATATGAAATGGTCGGATCAATTAGTGTGTTGCAAGCAATTGCGCGTGCCGGGGGTATGAAGGAAGATACGGCAAAGAAAAGCAATGTAAAAGTAATACGAGAGGATCAAGATGGTCAGAGATTTGTCATTAATGTGGATTTAGATGGGGCCCTCAATGGAGGAGATCTGAGTCAGGATATTCGACTGCTTCCTTCTGATATGGTCTATGTTCCAAGGTCATTTTGGTGAGGCAATGTGTCGGTGGTGCAAAGGGGTTACCTGAGTTTTTACGCTCACAAATTTCCTAGTGTTGGAGTTAAAGGTTCGGACCTTGATTTTTTTGGGTTGATAAGGAGAGAAAAGGAAGACTGTGAATATGACAAGAATTCAGTTAGCTTTTCGACGTTACCATATAAACAGCCTCTTGATGACAACTATCTTGGCTGTTCTTTTACCGTTCCCCTTTAGTCTCCTGCCTCAGATCCAGGTTTATGCCGAAACCGGGTCAAAAACTGGAAATCCCCCAGACGCGACGAACATGGAAAAGCCCGGCGATCGCGTGTTTTCGATTATGAAGCAACAACTCCGTTCCTATCAACAAAGTTTGGAAGAATCAGAGGGGCGTCTTCAAGATTTTCAACGGAAACATGGAATTATTCTAATTGAAACGCAAATGAATCATCTTCTTCAACAGCGTAAATCCTTGGACGATGCATTAAAACAGGCCGAAAACCAAGTAAAGGGCTTTCAAGAAAAACTTGCCTGGATTCAGGATCAGATAAGCCAGATTCCAGAACAGATTCCTCTTTCAAGTTCGGCTTCAGAGCAAGGGATTGTTGGTGGGGCCAAAAATAATTTACTGACCCTTCAATTAAAAGAACAGGAATTATTAAACAAATACACCGAGAACAACCCTCATGTTCAAGCAATTCGAAAAGAAATGGAATTGATTAATCAGTTCATAAAGGAACAGGAATCTCAAGTGGCGCGCAGTGTTTCCACCGGCAAGAATCCGCTCTATCTTGAGATGGAAATGCAATTATTTCATACTCAAGCCGACCTCGTTTCGGCTGAAGCACAAAGTGGCGTGATCAAGGAACAGATTGCCGAAGTAGACAAAGAACTGAATAGGCTGAGAAATTTGGGGCCGGAACTCGATGAACTTCGTCGCCAAGTCACAGCAGATGAAAAAAATTACATAAATTACCTCACCAAAGTAGGAAAGACCCCACCACAAGATTATCAAATTCAGGTGGGGGATCAGCTCGATATTAAATTCTTTTTTAATCCGGAACTCAATGAAACCGTTCTAGTCCGTCCAGATGGGCGTATTGCCTTACAGTTGGTCGGTGAAATTACTGTTGTTGGACATACGGTCGACCAAATTCGCACAATTTTGATTAAGAATTATTCCGGGCAACTCAAAAATCCTGAGGTTGCGGTCCTTCTTCGTTCATCAAACGTGCCTGGTGAGGAGGTTAGTGCAACAGTAGGTGATGGGAACTCTGGGGGGAAATATGGAAATTGAGGCAATGGTAGAAAGGGAAGGGTTGCCGTATCCATTTGGAAATATCCGTGACATTTTGACGGCTTTTTTTAAGCAGAAATATGTTATCCTCTCCGTTTTTCTTGTTATTTTTGCGGGAGTGGGCATTTGGATCTACGCTTCAGAAACTCTCTATGAAGCTCGGGCAAGTCTCATGCTCAAGTTTGGGAGGGAGCATATCGTGCGTCCAGAAGTCGGGAGTACTCAATTCTCCAGATTCAATGAGGAAAATGTGGTTCAATCGGAAATCAGCATTTTAACTTCCCGTGATCTCGCAAAACGGGTTGTGGCTGACCTAGGCGTTCACAATGTTTATCCGGAAATTTGGTCATCCCCTCCAAAGAATCCAGAAAGGGCCGTGGAGGCTGCTGCTGGAATTCTAGTTGCTAGATTGTTGCCGGAGCATGTGAAGGATTCGAATGTGGTTCAAATTTCGTTTCTTCACACCGAACCTGAAATGGCCGCAACTGTTTTAAATACCTTGATTGAATTCTTAAAAGAAAAGCATTTGCAAGTGTTTAGTGATCCGAAGGCATCGTTTTTGGCTAAGCAGTTACATGACTATCAGGTGCAACTTGAACGTTCAGAAGAAAATCTTCAGGCTTTTAAAAATAAGCATGATCTTTCTTCCCCCCTTGTCGAACAGCAAAGTCGTCTTCTCGATCAGCGGGCTGGTCTGGACAGCGAATACAAAACAATCAAGAATCGCCTGCAAGGCCTGACCGGTAAAATCGCTTCAATTGAAACTCAGATGAAAACTATTCTCGAAAATATACCTGTTTCCACAGTCGAAGAAGGCGGGAATTTAGAAAAGGCCAAAGCGGAACTATTTGCTTTGAAGCGCGAAGAACAAAAGCTTTTAACAAAATACACCGAAACTAGTTTTCCTGTTCTCAATCTTCGAAAAGAAATAGACCAGATGGAAAAATTTATTCTGGCCGAACAGAAAAATGAGCGGGCCAACACGATAGCGAGTGGGAAAAAAGCGATGTACAGCCAGCTTGAGAGGGAACAATTAGACGCTGTGTCTGAAATCACGACCCTTCAGGCAAGCAGTCAAGTTATTGAACTCCAAATCCAGGATCTTGACAAAAAAATACAGCGACTCGATCTGTTAAATAAGGAATTAATAGTCCTGGAGCGACAAAGAGCAGCAGATGAGCAAAATTATCAACTTTATCTTAAAAAGGTCGAGGAAGCTAAAGTGTCTGAAGAAATGGATCGTCTGAAAATGTCCAATATCAGTGTTATCCAGCCTGCGGAAATTCCACGAAAACCGGCTGGTCGTCCAACGGATCTCAAGCTTATTCTAGGCGCTCTATTTGGCATAATGATGGGCATAGGTTTTGGTTTTATGGTTGAGTATCTGGAAGGATCCTACACTCGTCCGGAACAAGCGGCAAACGATTTGAACCTCCCTCTATTGGCTTCTTTCGGGCAAAAGCTGTAATTAGAAATTTTTCAAGATGTATTTAGCATTTTACGGTCTCAAAAAAGAACCATTTCACACGACTCCTGACCCAAATTTCCTTTATCTGAGCCCCAGCCATAAGGAAGCGATGGGGGCTATTATCTATGGAATTGAAAGAAGAAAAGGTTTTGTCGCCATTTATGGCGAGGTCGGCGTAGGAAAAACAACGATTATTCGTGCGTACCTTGAAAAGACGAGTGACCGAAAACAGAAAACAGTCTATATCCTTAATCCAGTTTTATCATTTCACGGTCTTTTGACCGATATATTTCGAAGCCTTGACCTTGTTCCATCTCATGATGATTCGGCGGAGATGGTCAATCAACTTCAGGAAGCATTGATTCAGGAATACCGGTCAGACAGCACGGTTGTGCTGGTCATTGACGAAGCTCAGAATATGCCGGTTAAAACATTGGAGCAGTTACGGCTGCTCTCTAATTTGGAGACATCCACAGATAAGCTCATCCAAATAGTTTTAATCGGGCAGCCAGAATTAACAACATTACTGAATCATCCTACCTTGAAGTCTTTGAACCAGCGAATTGCCCTTCGCGCAACAATACAGCCGCTGCAACCGAAAGAGAGCCAAGCCTATATTGAACATCGGGTTGCGCTGTCTTCATCCACCGGAGCGCCTTTATTTACGCCAGGAGCTATGAAACTGATTATTCGCGAGGCTCAGGGCATTCCACGGAGAATTAATATTCTTTGCGATAACGCTTTGATCACTGGATATGGAAGGCAACAAAAGCCTGTTTCTGTAAGCGAGGTGCGGGAAATCCTTGCTGATATGGATGGCTCTCGTTCATCTTATCTTGTGAAGTGGGCGGTCGGTGTTGCCGTGGTCATCCTTTTGGCAATTGGGGCTTTTTTGTTAGGCCCCATCTTTCTTCCTGGAAACGCTGGAGTATCTAAAATAGGCCATGGGGAAGGTGAAAGCCAGAATGCCAGGGCGACCTCCTCCGAAAAAATGTCTCAAGAAAGCATAGGTCATCTTGAAGAGCAGCCGAACCCTATGGCCTCATCTATCTCTGAAATAGAAAAACCCACTCCTGATACGGATAAAGGGGTAATGGATTCCGGTTTGACGAAAAAACCCGTCGAAAAGGTAATAGAAACATTCAAGTCTGTTGATAAACTCAGGGATGACACGGAAGTGGCTTCAAAGCCAAGGCAGATTTCACCAAATACCAGGGCGGTCAAAGAGGGGGATAATTTGAGCCAAATTGCCAATGAAGCTTATGGTTCATCGAGCCGTCAATATGTGGAATGGCTCCGTCGGCATAACCCACAAATCAGCGATCCCGATATCATTCTTCCGGGTCAAAAGATTGTATTACCTGAGTACGTGAAAGAATAAGACAACATTATGAGTAAAATTTACGATGCGCTGCAGATTGCCTATGGAGAAAAGCTGGCTGCCGCCAATGAGGTAAAAAAGGAGTCAATAGAAGTTCCTTCTGTATCGATCCCGTCTCCCTCTTTATTACAAGTTAGAAATACAACGTCTTGTCCAAGGCTTTATAATGAGTCCGAATTGATGGTCATGGCACAAAATATTGCCGCATTGCTTCCAAGCCCTGACAAAAACGTCATTCAGTTCATCGGGTCGAGAAGGGGAGAAGGCACTTCCACCCTTGTTCGGGAATTTGCTCTGGTTTCCTCTCAGCACAGCAATAAGCCTGTTCTTCTAGTCGAAGCAGATCTTATGCAGCCTTGTCAGTATCAGGCATTCGGAATCGAGGCCAAATCCCCTCTGGATCATGTATTAAAAGATGGGAAGGCTCTTGAGGGTGTCGTTTCTCAGGTTGAACAATCGAATCTTTTTCTAGCGACATTATCTTCTAAAGTTCAGTCAGCTCTCACAACACGAACTTTTTATAATCCTACCGATATGTGGAAAATTGTTCGTGAACAGTTTTCCCTCATTCTCATAGATTCTTCTCCGGCCAATGTTACTGCAGATAGCTTGGCGCTTTGTGAAACCGTTGATGGTATTGTGCTGGTGGTTGAGGCAGAAAAAACCCGATCGGCTGTGGCAAAAAAAGTCAGAGATCAGATTCTTATGCAGGAAGGAAATCTGCTTGGCATGGTGTTTACAAAACGGCACTTGTACATCCCGGAATCTCTTTATAAATTTATTTAGATTTTCCCTTTTCGGGTAACTCTGCATGTTCCTCCCTAATTTTGTGATTATTAATTCCTTTCTCCATTGTTTCCTTTAAAAAACACGTCTGCAGTAGGATCTGTTCTATTCGGGCGTCCTCCCTTTCCAGTGTGCCAAATTTCTGTCATTGGTTCTAAAGTACGTTCCCAGTTTTAGAAAGCTCTATATGCTAATAGGCGTCACTTTATCGAGATAGCCTAATATCTCCAATCTTTTTAGGGGACAGAAGGCAGACACACATCACGCCGGAGGAAAATATAACATCCAAAGAGCAGGCTGACTAGAATCATGGTTGTCCGGGTGCTATGGAATCCTTCGATTAACTGCGTCGTCAACTCACTGAGGCAGCCGAGACCAAGATAGAGTAAGTAACCCCAGAATGCCCATAGGGTTTTTTTCAAAAAACCATATCCCAGTACCCAATGGATAAACGGGTGTTGGTATTTCACAAATTCTCCTCTCCATCCGCTGAATGTAGTGCCAAAAACCTTGAGTGCATAGTGAGGGTAGCTTGCTATCCATACTAAATCCAAGGTGCCTGCCAGGATTAAAAGCATCCCGAATAATTGTATGTCCCGTCCCCGAACTAGAAACGGTCGGAACGAATGTTTCTGAGCAATCATCTCCCCAAAAAAGTCAGACGAAGAAAGTGCTTTCAAAAGAGGACTACACTTTTTTTAGCAACGATTGATTCTATGAATAGGAATAATATTTAGAGTCCTTCTTAGGTTTAGGAAGATTGTAAAGTATTTTCTATATCGTTCACGATCTCTGGCGACAGTGGCTTTTGTCTCGGATCATATCTGGCAATGACAGTTCCCTTGCGGTTAATAAGGAATTTTTGGAAATTCCATGTAATCTCACCTTTAAAGTTGGTGTCTTCGGTGAGATAGCGATAGAGGGGGTGCTTCTGTTCTCCCAGTACAGTGATTTTACTAAACAACGGAAATTCCAAGGAATACTTTGTATAGCAAAATTCCGCGATTTCCTTGTTGTCTCCAGGTTCCTGTTTGCCAAAGTCATTTGCGGGAAAGGCCAAAATCGTAAATCCCTGGTCACGGTATCGTTCATATAACGTTTGTAGTCCGGCATATTGCGGCGTATTTCCACAAAAGCTTGCCGTATTTACGATCATAATGACTTGTCCCTTGAACTCGCTAAGTGAGCGTGGTTTATTCTCAATATCTTCCATGATGAAGTCGTAAATCTGTGATGGGGTCTTATCCTTTGTGATATCGATTTTTGACGGTTGTTGGTCCGAAGGGCTTACTTGAGGCGGAGGTTCATTGGCAACGGCTTCTCCTAAAGGGGTGGTATAGTCTTGGCCGCATCCGCCAAGAATTGCCAGACCACACAAGCTGGCTAAAAAGGCATAACGCGGAGCGAATGGATTTGGGTTTGGCATGTTGGATCCTCCAAAAATAGACAATCAGTCATTGTTTTACTCCAGTGTAATTCTCAACTTCCGGTCAGAGCAATTGGCCTGGATGAAATGTCAATAGTGTCATCATGTGTTCGGCCATTTTCTAATAAACACGCAGAGGGTTCTAGGGAAAGCTGAAGACATCGGTGCTTGAAGATAGAATCGGAGAATTCATGAACCAACGTTTCTCTATGGTTCAATGCCGTTTTATTATCATATCCTTCTAGTCCTTGAGGCGTAAAAGGAAAAGGACGAAACCTTAGACAATATGCCGTGAAGAGAGGCTATGGAATAGGGTGGAGGCATGCAAGGTGAAGGAAGGAATCTTTCATATCATGAGCCAGGCAAAGCCCAGGCAAGTGTGAAGCCTTTCTGAGGTACGTTGTTTTGTAAGATTCCGTGAAAATTTCCATTAACCTTTAGCCCGAGTGTGAATCTTCAAGCCAAGGAAAGATTTGCTTGAGGATCAGGTCCTTCTTGCCGACCCCACCAATGAATTGCTTGAATTCCCCATTCACAAATAGGGCTAAGGTGGGAAGAGATTGAATCTCTAATTCGCCGGGAATAAGGAAATTTTCCTGCACGTTCATTGCAAGTATGAGAAGGCGTTTCCCAAACTCTTTCTGGATGTGTTCCAATTCTTTGGACAGAGCTCGGCAATGTCCACAGCCTGGTTGCCAAAATTCCACTAAAACCGGCACGGTCGATTTTTCGATTATCCCATCAAATTCGCGGTCTTCAATGTTTGCAATCATCTCATTCATTATCCATTTATGCTGGTTACTGAGCCTGATAAAATAGGCATGCTTAAACCTAAAAACGGCAGTTGGCCATCTCGGAACCCTTCGACTGCCGCGGAAGCCGCGGTGCTCAGGGCGAACGGACTTTCACCCAAAGTGTGACCGCTTCGACACTCCGTTCGTGCTGAGGCTCTCGAAGCATGAACGGGCTAGCAGCCCTGTAACTGCCGTTTTTAGGTTAAAGCACGCGTCGCCTCTGCTATGGGGTGACATTAGTTCGTGGCAATTGGTTTTCGACCATCCGGGATTCGGGTCTGACAAGGGAGCTTTCCTTGTCCAACAAATGTCCATGGTAGGAGGAGTAATTGAATGAACCGCCAATCATACGCTTTCGGGATTGAGTGGGTTCAAAGCCTAGACCGCCTCTTAAAAGGTTTTGCCGGAAATCGTTTCCGAGTTGAGACACGAGCCCCCATTACCAGATGCGTTTCAATGACTCTCACCTGCAATCCCATGTTGCCCACTTGAACGGCGGCTCGATGACCTGCCGGATCGCTGCCGATACATAAAAAGCCAATTTTTTTGATAATCATCTGATTAAGCGGGTTGGGTTGATTAAAATTAATCTACGAACCACCTGCTACTCCAACACAATACTGTGCTGCACAAATTTTTTAATATTGGAATCGGTTGTCACGATCACCACCGTCCAAGGATATTTTGTGTCGCAAATCGCGTTCAGAATGGACTCCCTCTGGGAAGCAAAAATTTCATGAAGACCCCCATCGACAATAACCAGTTTCGGACGGGCGATCAGAACCCGGGCCAATAAGATTTGAATCGTTTGGCTTGGAGAAAAGTTTTTTCCGCCGTACTGAACCATGCCTTGTAATCCGTCAGGAATGTGTTCGATTTCCTCCTTTAGGCCCACCAAATCCAAAACCCACAACAAATCTTCTGTGGCCAGGTTTTTTCGTCTCAGGGTGATGTTTTCCATCAGGGTGGCTTCAAAGAGGGTCATATGTCGACTCAGGACGAGACCGCGGGTTTCATTGACCTCGTCGGGGTGGAGATCCCGGACATCGATGCCATTGTACCGGATGGATCCTTGCGGTGGATGATCCAATCCGGCCAACAGTCTGGACACCGTCAGCCGTTGGGATTCCGTGACACAGACGATGGCCCATTTTTCACTCGGCGCAAGGTCCATGTTGAGTTCCAGCGTAGGTGGCCATGGCGGTGGCAGGCCCCGTACATGGGAGATGGAAAGTGCCAATCCTTGTGGAGAGCCGGTGGCCGGCAGTTGGACAAATTGAGTGGTCGGTCTTTGATCCTTGGGGAGAGAGAAAATATGATGGATTTCGGTCAAGGCAGTTAAAAAATAAAAAATGACATACGTGCGTTTGATCACCGATTCCAAATTTAACAGGAGGGTGGCAATAATGACTTCCGCAGCAACGAGTTGACCGAGCGTCAGTTGCCCCTTGCTCATCAACCAGCCTGCTGTGCCTAACAGGCCGGTGTGCAGAATCACCTGAAAGAGCAGGGATCCGATGTATTGTCGTACCAGAATGCGAAAACGCGATTGTCGGGTATTGACATACGTGTGGGCCAGGGAATCGGCCTTTTGCAGAATAAGGTCATGGCTCAGGCTGGATTTAAAATGACTGAGGTTGTCGGCGATCTCCTGAAACCAATGGTAGGTGGCATATTTTGCCTCGGACATGTGGAGGGTCGCCCGGAGTCCTCCGTGCCCCAACATGCCAATGAAGCCCACTGCGATCAAGAGGAGAAGATCAAAGAAAAGAAAATACGGGTGATACAAGGCGAGCAAGGTCATGCCAATGACTCCTCCGACTGCCACATTGGTAAGATCCACCAATAGCGCGGCCACGGCTCGCTGCATAAAGATAATTTCAAAAAACCGGCTGGCGTATTCACTACGAAAATGGGTTTCCTGAATCGATGGAAAGGTTCGGGCAAAGGCCAGAGTGAACCGGACAAAGATACGGCGTTCAAGGAGATCCGTGGCGAAAAACTGAAGGGCTTTGAAAATCCCGACAAATAAAAGAATCCCGGCCATGATACTGACCAGGGTGACGACCATGATGGGTTGAATGGCGAAGGCAAAGGTATTCACCAGCTCCTGGACCGTGAGGGGAATAATCAGGGAAAAGAGGCCCACGGCCAAGGCATACATGATGATCGTGACCAGGATCTGGCGTTCCTGTCTGAAAAAGGTGGCCACATGGTGCAGCACTTCCTGATTCATGGATTGTCCGGAATGGGGAGAGCCATTGTGCATCGCGTGTCCTTGACAGTCCTCAGGTCACAGGTTGTGTCCATTCGCCGATAGCCCATGAATAAAAGGCTTTGGCTTGTTGATATTCGGCCTGTGCCAAAATGTGAATGATCTGTGCTTCGACCACATTTCGTTCACGAAGATTGACAAACAGTAGATTGGTGGCACCCATTTGAAAACGCTTTCGTTCACCCTTCACCAGGGAACGGGCATAGGTGAGGGATTGAGATGCCGCCTCAATGCGCTCTTTCGCCCGGTCCAGGGCCGAGCGGGCGTTTTCGATATCCAGGGCCACCTGCTGCACCCGGTACCGTTGCAGCCACAATAATCGTTCAGCCTTGGCCTCTAATTGAAGTTTTTGGCCGGTGGCGTCCTGTTGAAGAAAGGGAAAACTCAATTGCACGCCAAATCGATACCCCAGCCCCAGCACAAACTCTCCGGGTTTGCGTGTGGGTTCGGCCTCCGCACGAAGATCAGGCAGCAAGTTGTTTTTTGCCACGCCAAGATCAATATGGTTACGTGCGGCTTCAAGGGACACTTGAAGGATTTCGGGCCGGCGCTGTTGGGCCAACTCGGTCTCGGGATCTCCTCCTGCCGGCTGGCTTGACGCATTGAGTGCCGGGAATTCAGGAATCGAATGCCGGTCGAAGGAGAGCGGGGCATTATTGTTCCAGGTAAACAGGGACAGTTTAAACTGTTCCTGTTCGGCTTCCCGTTTGGACTTAATAAGATTTTCCAATCGACGTTGGACTTCCTGGTGGGCTTCGGTGACATCAAATTCCGCGACCGCCCCTGCTGCAGCCTGACGGGTGAGTTGCTGCAGACGTGCCTTGGCCACGTCCAAAGCTTCCTGCTGGAGGACCACAATCTTTCCTGACCCGACCCATTTCCAAAATTGTGTAGCCGCACCCAAATACAGGTCCTGACGGGTTTGTTGAATGTTCAGTGTCGCTTCCTGTTCAGCGAGTTTGGATTTTTCCAATTCGCCCCGTTCAGGGTTGGTTCCCAAGCCTCGAAGGAGCGGCAAAACGATACCGAGGAGAGGTTGATTCGTGCGTTGAACGCCAAGGTCGGCCACCTCCACGTCTCCGATACCGGTGCGCCAGCCAGCAAATCCTTGAACTCCCCAGGGATGGCGGGCCTGGATCAGCGTGTCGTTAAACCCAACACTCTTGGTCTGCCCGTCTTTCACCAGCCGTTCTAATTCCCAATCATTGACCAAGGTTGGTTCAAATGCTCCCATGGCTTTTAATAATTTGCCTTGCGCTTCCAGTTTTTCCGTCCGGCTTCCATGCAAAAGGGGATGTTGGGTTTCCACGAGTTCCAGCACGGTTTCCAGGTGTAGCGATCGGGATTGCTGGTATGCCGTAGGAGTTGCCTCCGGTCCTGGGTCAGCCCGGAGAAGAGGCGGAAGCAGTCCTAAAATTCCCAAGAGGCCTAACAAAATTACATGTGGTCTTGCCATGGGTGTCCTCCCTTGTAATTACCGCGAGTGGATGGTGTGGGATCTACCAAATAGAAGTTATTTCCCGGGTCTTCCGGCCTTGGGCAGAATGGACTGTGGCAACGCTATGCCATGTTCCTGGTAGTCAGCCGGGAAAAGGTTCACGCGGCGCCAAAGTTCGTACCAGAGAGGGACCCGGTTCAACAGGACCCAGCCCATGACTTGGGTGCCTTGCCGAACTTGATTTTGCGGCGGCCAAGGGGAGCCTGCCGGATCCGGAACCACCCAGAACCGGAAGCGACCTTGTGCGTCCGATGTCTGATCCACGACACGAATGCGGCCATCGAACGTGCCCGCCATCAATTCAGGCCAGGATGGTAAAGGAATTGCTGGTATGCCCTGAAACATCAGTAGCACGCTTCGATCCTGTCTGAGTAGTGGGGCATCCAACGCGTCCGCCCACATCTCCACAGCACGAGTAGCGGTGGTTGGAACGATCGTGACCAACGGATCGCCGGGATGTACGATTTCACCAGGGCCCACCCGGGCCATTCGCACCACCGTCCCATCCATGGGGGCGGTAATACGGCTGGCTGCCCGTCGCTGGACAGCATTGGACTGCGTCAAGGCCAGGTCGGCAAGTTCCTTCGAGGCATTGGCGGCTTCCGCCAGCGCCGAGGCCCGTTGTGACCGGGTGTCAAGAATTCGTTGAACCAGCTCGGCTTCAATTTGAGTCCGCCCGTACGACAGGGCCTTCCGGGATTGGCCTACCTCCTGAAGAGCTGCTTCACTGGCCCTGAGTTCTGCTTGGGCGCTCGCTTCCGCTTGGATGGCCAGTTCGAGATCCCGACGAGAGAGGAGGCCTTCGGCTTCTAATACCTGCGAGCGCTGTAAGTTCAGTTGAGCGGTCTGGGCTGATACTTTCGCGGCGGCCAGCCGTTGTTCGGCACTTTGGATTCGGCGGGAGGCTTCCTGCACTCGGGAATCAGCGGAGCGGGTGGCCGCGTCGCTGAGGTTTTTCATTTCCTGAATTTGTTTTTCCAATAGCTGGGCCCGAGTTAACGCGGCTTCTCGTCTCTCCTCCAGAGCCTGCATGGATTGGTCCAGGCGTGACAGCAGATCCGGGGCGAGAAATTTGGGATCGACATCGGCAAGTTCAAGCAGGAGATCACCTGTTTGTACCATTATGCCTTCGTTGATTTTCCAGGTCATGATGCGCCCTTCTATAGGAGCATGAACCTCCTGCGGTCGTTCAGCAGGGGAATAGGCGGATAGTTGGCCCTGAGCTGTAATTGTTTGGGTCCAGGGGACAAAGACAAGAATGAGAGTGAATAGAAGAAAAAAACCGATGGCGAGCCGGGTTGCGGAGTACAATTTTGTGGGTATTTTGACCGCTGCCCATGATTCATACTGTGGCGGACGACGGGTGACGCGTAGCGGGGAAAGGCCTTGGCCGGAAACGAGTTGAGAGCCAGATGGTTTTGTGGGTAAACGCTCGAGGTCCATCGCTTACTGGTTGTCCGCCAAGGTTTCCGGGGATTCACCCCACATGCGGCGAACCTCACCTAAAGTGAACGAAGATACGGGATCATATCCCAGAATGTGGTTCATGAATAACCTTTTCCGATATTCCATATTAGGATTTTCGGATCGCAAAGCCAAGTCCCGGCATACTCTTCAATGCCCCCCATTATCACCATTGGTCATTGACATAGACCAATTCATAATTTGTTCTTGAATCATTTAAAAAGTGAATGTATGCTTCCGCCATGGAATGGCTGAATTACCATCATCTGCTGTATTTCTGGGTGATCGCGCGGGAAGGCAGTATTAAGCGTGCCTGTGAAGAACTCAACCTCTCCCAACCGGCGTTGAGTGCTCAGCTTCGTGCCTTGGAAGAGACCTTAGGAGAAAAATTATTTGATCGAGTCGGGCGAACCCTCGTTTTGACCGAAATGGGCCATGTGGCGTACCGGTATGCCAGGGAAATCTTTTCACTCGGACAGGAGTTCACCAATCTTTTGAAAGGCCGACCGACTCATCGTCCCCTGAAATTAGTGGTGGGTATCGCTGAGGTAGTCCCCAAAATGGTGGCCTACAAATTGCTTGAATCGGTGTATGCCCTCCGCGAGCCTGTGCAAATCGTCTGTTGGGAAGGACGGTTGGACAGGTTATTAGGAGAATTAGCCCTGCATGCGTTGGATCTCGTGTTGGCTGATACCCCGATACCCTCCACTGTCAAAATCCAAGGGCACAGTCATCTTCTCGGAGAATCGGGAGTGGCGTTATTTGCCACGAAAAAAATTGCGGTCAAATATCGAAAAGGTTTTCCAAGTTCATTAATGGATGCCCCCTTTCTTCTGCCGACGAGTAATTCGATACTTCGTCGCGGGATGGATGAATGGTTTGCACGAATTGGGGTCGTTCCCAGAGTGATTGGAGAATTTGAAGATGGGGCCACCATGAAGGCATTCGGGGAGGCTGGAAAAGGCATTTTCCCGGGTTCAGCTGTCATGGCTAGAGAAATTGCCCGGCAATATGTGGTGCAAAAGGTCGGGAACGTTCCCGGTATTCGAGAGCAATTCTATGTCATCTCAGCTGAGCGACGCCTTAAACACCCTGGTGTGCTGGCCATTGTCGACTCAGCTGAAAAAACCATTTTTCGACGATCCGGTTCAACCTAAAAGATTTTTTTTGAAGTTCTTATTCCGTGAAAATATCTAAAATCACGTGCTGTCTTGCTTCGCTATTTCTATTAGAGGAGACCCAGGGCGATAGTCACTGGGGCTCACCACTTTCTAGCTATTTGGCATGGTTTTTTTCTTTGGCTCAAGGCCCTTCAGGGCTTTTGAAGGCTAAGAGACGTTGACCTTCCTGCCGGTGCATGGCAGCTAAATCCCGGAGTTCCCGAGCCGATTTCCAACGTGCAGAGGCCACATGCATGAGCATGGTCCGATGAAACCCTTTGGGATCCATATGCGGCTTAAGCATGAGGGAGGCCGCTCGCTGTTCAATGCGAACGGCTTCACTTTGTAACTCATCGGCTTGTTGATCATAGAGTTGTGCCATCTCAAGTAGATCGTTTCCGGTCCAGGGCTTCACATCTTCTGTCTCAGGTGTAGGCATGGCATAAGTCATCGGGGAAGACAAAAAGTTTTGTGAGGGTGATTCTGTAAAAAATAACACCAGCCCCGCTCCTCCCAAGACCCCCATCAACACATACGCAAAGGCTTTCATGTTGATCTCTCCTCGTTGGGTTAAAATGTTTGAAACACGGCCATTGTCGAAATGTTAACAATAAAATTTATAAGAATCTCTTATCGAGATGCAAATGGGGACTGCAGGGAATCACTATGACGTCGGGTTGTCTCCATCCTTCACCCCATCCCGAAGTGGGGAGTTTGTACCTGCTGAAGAAGGTCGACTGGAAGGAGGAGGTTCACCGACTCCGGCAGTCCACTCTTGAGCCAATTTCATGACTGCCTGATCAAGCGCCTCTTGGAGTGCGATCATCCTGACAGTCTCAAGAGCCCTTCCTTCTTCAGGATAAATTGCGCTGGTCATGGCAGACCCTCTCACTCTGGGATACCGGTTGGATGCCAAAGGGAAATCCAATTGTTCCAGGATTGCATGAGAGCGGCCTAGTGCCCGGAGAAGTAATTTTCCCGACCTGATGTCTAACAAACCTAATTCGACGGTCGCGTGGTTTTCCGTTTGCTGACCGTTGATGGCGCTAACTTCGGGGAGAAGGTCAAGGTGGGCGGGTCCCGTGGTTTCCTGATTGGCTGACAGGAGTACTAAAACCACATCAAGATCCCTGGAGGCTCTCAGTGAGTTCAGTTGGCTGACGTTCTCTCCGGAGGGGATGTCCTCCAGACGAATGACCTCTTCTACTGAAAGGGGGATCTGGTTTTGGACCTCCTGCTTCACCCTGGCCGCGAACTGTAACCAGCTATTGTCGGTCAGCGCCTGGTTGGCCCGGGAGTGGCCTGAGGACATGACGATGACCATACCAACCGGAAGCCGGTCGTGAGATTGAATTGAAAGCTTTTCCCGGATGATCGACGAAGAATTCAGCTCTTTTTCAAACTGCGTCTCCAGTCCGAGAGAGGAAGGGCCGGCGCACCCTCCCATCCAGAGCAAGGGTAACATCAAAAGAGGGAAAATTCTCCAGGAGGAAAGAAGAGCAGCTCGTGTTAAAACGCCACATAAACGGTCGGCCAAAGATGGTTTCTTTGATTGCATCTTTCGGATCTCCTTTTCAGTTGGGATCGGATTTTCAGATTCGTTGCCTTAAATACAGGGGGGGTTGGAAAACCTGCCGGATGGTGATCACGAGATAAGGGTGGGAGGACAATTTCGCCGAAATTCCCTCCCACCCAGCAAGTCCCTATGCTAGGGTCCAATCGACCTCCTCTTCCTCTTTACTGCTGTCGTTGCTGGCAATTGTCCAATCGGTCTCATCCTCGTCTGCATCTTCGGACTCACCCTGGGCCAGAGTCCAGTCAGGTTCATCCTCCTCCGACTCCTTAGCGTCCTTTTTGGCCAAGGTCCAGTCAGTGTCATCCTCGCTGGAGTCTCTGGTATCTTTGCCGGCTAGCGTCCAGTCCACCTCTGTCTCCTGTTTGTCCTCCTCGGTAGCCATGATCCAGGTGGATTTGCCGTCGGATACCGGCACCTGCCCGTTGCCTTCCTTGCCCCAGATTGTGCCTGCTTGAGTCCAAGCCAGCAGTCCGGCGAGAGCTAACGCAAATGTGTAAGTTATGGCTTTGGTTGGTGTCAGTTGAGTGTTCATTTTTAAATCCTCCAATAAAAGTGTGCAACCATCCGTCCCTGCTGTGAAAGTTTTATGTATTACTTCGTTATCCATGATTTATTAAATACTAATTATGTATATATAGACAAATACATAAAAATGTATATAAACATAAAAAAAATAGATGAATGAAAATGTTCGTAATTTCTTAAACATGAAGAGTGGCTTGGGGGCGGGATAGGGGATAGGTGTTCGTGCAGGTCCTGACGAGTATTGCCTGTTCATGCGGCTCCCAAGCCAAAACCTGAATGCTCATTATCGGAGGGGCTTTTAGCCTGGCCGTCATGGATTTCAATGAAAGGGAGTGTTGAATAATAAAGATGTTCAAGGGAAAATTTGCCCAGGATTAGATTTCTCATCAAAGGCTCCGGGTCGGTTCAAAAAAGTCCGTCCAGCAAGGCCGCAGCCGTTTTTACGCGCGGAGCGTACGCGTAGTACGTGAGCACGGAAAAAGGGCGAGAACGCCGCTGGCGGCTTTTTTCAACAGACCCTGAACGTGTGCGAGCCTGTCCAAAGAAATTTTTCCAGGCTACCGAGAAACACCCCCGGGAGGGTCGGGAGGAGGGCAGTCAGGGTTTTTCGAGGAAGCGGGATTCTGTAAGCATGGTGAAATTCATTCGGTAAGGAGCAGGTGCACAGGAGTTAGAATTGCGGGTTTTTCAAGTTCGTGACGCACCATGGTGAAGATTTGACGATCTTTACGAATGGTGGTGTGCCCTCGTTTCTTTAAGTTTCGAAGTGGCAGGATGAGACGGGGATTTGATTGTAATTGCTTTTTGTGGCGGTTAAGAAAGGCCCAATATAAATTGGTAATGGGGCAATTCGTTTTGGGGTTGAAGGCGCATCCGGTGCAGAAATCACTCATACGATTGATATAGGCTGCGCCCGAAATATACGGTTTGGTGGTCATGAAAGGACCTGTCCCGAAAGTTCCCATAGCCAAAACATTCGGTTCCACGACCCAATCAAAAGCATCAACATACGCCACCCAGAACCAATCGGTCAGTTCACGGGGAGATACATCGAGCAGGGTGGCAATATTCGCAAGGATCATGAGCCTGGTAATGTGGTGGGAATAGCCATGTTCCCAGACTTGTCCGATCACGTGATCAAGGCAATGCAGGCCGCTCGCTGTTCCCCAAAAGGCAGAGGGCAAAGGGTTCATGGCTCCCAGGAATGAAGGCGTCGCGCCTCCATTCAGACCGGATGCATTCCTGGAAGCCTTCCATGTTGGCTGGACCCATTTGTTGTATCCGGCATTACCAGGTATGTCTGCGCTGGGGAAGTGATTCCGGAACCCATCTGTTGCTTGATGGACATGCCGGACAAATTCACGCCAGCCTAGAACCTGCCGGATAAAACCTTCCTTGGAAGCCAAGGGGAGCTTTAAGGCTACAACGTCTTTGATCATCTGTCCGGGCAGCAAACGATGAATGTTGAGGAGGGCCGCCATGCGGGTATGAAAGAGCGTCTGTTCATTTTCGGCCATGGCATCCTCATAGGGACCGAAATGTGGAAGACAATGTGTTTTGGCCCAGTGCCATTGCCGGATGGCATCTTTTTTCGTTCCCGGAAGGAATTCCGGATGAAGCGTGCCGGGGTGGTCAGCAAATTGGGATTCAACGAGTGCCACGATCTCGGTCTTAATTGGATTGGTCGGAAAGCGGAGTTCCTTTGTAGGGCGCGGTCTTCCTTTCCAGGGCTTACGGTTTTCGGTATCGAAACTATATTTTCCGCCCATCGGGCGGGGACCGTCCATCAGGATGCCGGTGTGTTTTCGAACGAACCGATAGAAGGTATCCATGCGCCAGGGAGGCTGTGTCCCGGCGCCTTCCTCAAAGTCACGCCTGGAGGTCAACCAACCTTCATGAGGGATGAAGGTGACCAAACCTTTTTTGAGGAGCGGATCAAGATCCTGTTTGACTTCCAGTTCCGCGGGCTCCATGACCCGCAAAGAGCCTAAATCCTGAAGGAGGGGTTTTAATGTTTCTCGCAATGGTTCAGAGGTTGTTTGGTAGCGAACGGCCACACCCCGCTTTGCCTGTTCAATTGCGAAGTGACGCAGGTTGAGCAGATGAAAGGCAATTTTTTGCTTGTGGTAGGGTCTCCTTCTCAGCTTCCAATGCGACTCGATGAACACTACGCCGAGGTTGTGAGGATCTTCCCGGCTCAGGGGGCCCATGTCATCGGAAAGTTGGTCCTCCAAAACGAGAATCCAACTCCGCGTCCCTTCTTTGCTCGCATAGCCGTTCAGGGTTTTGAAAAATTCATCCATTCTTGGACGGACCATCCTTGGGAGTCAGGAATGAAACAGGGCTCAGGCCATCTCTGCATGAGCCAACCACATGAATGCCGTGGCAATCCGTTTGAAAAATTCGGTCAGGCACGGCCGGTCAGCCGTAACCGGTTTCTGGCAAACCAGTCATACGCCCGGACCAGAAGTTTGTTGATTGTGGGTCGCCGGGCCAATCTTGCGAGAGCGCGCAATCCTATGGCTTCCCACATTTCCCTGAACACCTCGACGCCGGTAATGACTGTTCCATCCGCCCACCGGGCGTGAATGACTTTGCCCAAATCACATGGACTCAATCCATGTTCTGCCGGAAGGTAGGATGAAGCCGAAAAATCAATGAATTCCAGATGTTTCTTCCTATTGAATATGCTCATGAGATCGATCTCACGACGACAAATTGGACAGTCGCCATCAAAATATACGGTCAATGGATAGGGTTTGGTTTCCCGGTGATGGGGCAGGACATCGGGGTGCCCCACGGGGGATGTTTGGCAGGATCCCGTACAGACTTTCTTATCCATGGTGCTCCTTATGCCGGAACAAGCTGCTTCCTTTAAAAATTCGAAACAGGTAATACAGCGAAGGGAACAGGAAGAGCGCCCCGACCACTAAAGTCCCTGCGATAAATTTCAGGGTGATTCCGGGAGCGGAGGCATTAAAGATCGTCAGATCGGGAGGGATCAAATACGGGAATTGTGCGAGGCCCCATGCCCAAATGGTCAGGGTGACCTGCAGGATGGCACAGGCCCGGGCCCACCAATAGCGCTGTGTGACAAGTAATACGACAGCTGCAACGGTCAAACTGCCGATGCCGAATTGAATGACCCCACCCCAGAGACTGGTCGTCAGCTCACCCCAGAGTTGCGGGGCCCCCGACCTTCCCAGATACAACGCGGTTTCCTCCATTAAGCCGGCCAGTAGGGCTGCAATGATCGCCCGGTTCCGAAAGATTTTTTGTAGTGTGGGATCACGGGTTTCCAGAAGAAGATAGGTGGCTGCCAGATACGTAAACAGCAAGAGGGTCAACAATCCCATGCCTAACGGAAAAGGTTGCAGCCAGGGAGAGATATAGCCATCAAAAAAGGTTGCCGGGTTGACGGGAAAGTGGCCGGAGGTAATGGTCCCAATGATCATACCCAGGAGGAGAGGGCTGATGAGACTGGAAATGGCAAACAGTTGATCCCACCTGAGGTGAATGTCATCATCTTTAATGTCATAGTGACGAAAGGCAAATGCTGACCCGCGAAGGACGATGCCGATGACCAGGATGGTCAGAGGAATATGAAGTGTGGTGGAAATATGCACATATGCCTTCGGAAAAGCCGTGAAGACGATCGTCACGATCAGAATCAACCATACATGATTAGCTTCCCAGATCGGTCCGATGGCTTCTCCGATCAACTGATGTTGCGCCCGCCTTGTGGGACCTCTGGCCAGAAGATGCCATACTCCGGCTCCAAAGTCTGCCCCGCCAAGCAAGGCGTAAAACGTCAGGGCGATCAGTAAGACATTGGCGAGAGCGATTTGCAATTCCATCAGGCGGGTTCCGCCTCCTTCCGTGGGGAAGTCATCTCAAACTGTTCGGGAGTAGCTAAGACATGTCGCCACATCAACCAGATCACGATACAGGCCAGGAACACATACAACACGCCAAAAATGATCAGGGGAATGATCAATCCCGGCATGGGTGTGACGGCGTTTGCGGTTTTCAGATATCCTACAATGACCCAGGGTTGCCGCCCCACTTCCGTGGCTACCCAACCGGCTTCGATCGCCAAAAAGCCTAAGGGGGTTGCCAACACCATCGCTTGGAGGAATCGTCGGCATTGATAGAGCGTGTTCTTCTTGTACATAAGCCAGAAGCCCCAGAGAGCCAGGCCCATCATCAAAAATCCGATGAAGACCATGAGTTGAAACGCCGTCCTGGTTATGCCGATGGGGGGCCAGTTTTCCTTGGGAAAATCCTTGAGACCCACCACCTGACCATTGGGGTCAGACGTGACCAGTAAACTTAAGGCATAAGGGATTTCCAGCACATAGTCGAATATTTCTCTTTCTGCATCCCAAACGCCGCCGATGCGAAACGGCGCGGCCTGTTGCGTCTCGACCTGGGCTTCAAATACCGCCAATTTTAAGGGTTGGAATTCCGCCACCCGTTTGGCGAGGAAATCTCCGCTGAGCGGTTGAAGGATGGCGCTGATTCCACCGATGACCAAGGCAATTTGTAGAGCCGATTGATGAAACGCATTGCCGGGTTGGCGGAGAAGCAGGAAGGCATGAATGCCGGCCACCGCAAAACCGGCAGCCGCAAATGCGGCAAGGATCATGTGGGGGGCCTGTAATAAACCCGAGGGATTGAAGAGGGCCGCCACGGGATCGATATTGGCCGGAATGCCGCCATGCATCATAAATCCTCTGGGGGTATTCATCCACCCGTTCGCCATGACCACAACGACCCCGGATGTGATTCCACTCAACGCCACCACGCCTCCCGCTGTGAGGTGTGCAACCGGGCTCACCTTCTGCCATCCATAGAGATAGATCCCGAGGAAAATAGCTTCTGTAAAAAACGCAAACCCTTCGATGGCAAAGGCCGGTCCGATGATGGGACCTGCCCATTCCATAAACCGGGGCCAGAGTAGACCCAATTGGAACGACAATACGGTTCCGGTGACGGCTCCAACAGCGAAAAAAATGGCCGTTCCTTTGGCCCAGCGTTTGGCAATGGTCAGGTACACGGCTTTCCCTGTTTTCAGCCAGCGCCATTCGGCCACCACCATCAGAAGAGGCATGGCCATGCCCACAACCGCAAAAATGATATGAAACCCTAGTGACATGGCCATTAGGGATCTGGCGGCGATTAAGTCACTCATTTAACGAATATACTCCAAAGGGTGAGGTGAGGTCTCCTCCATGAGCCCAGGTCTTTTGCTTTGGTGTCCAAAATGTCAATTGTTTTCTGGACGGGTCCTTGAGCCCCAATGTGTATAAACGGTTCCTTACCCGTAGGAACGAGGACCGAAGTGAAGCGGAGCCAATCAACTTTTTCCCCCGAGGACTTGTGCACACTCAGGGCGGTGGGGCCGGCTTGAGTGTTTTCAAATAGGCTTGGACGTCGGCAATCTGCTGGGACGTTAAGCGATCTTCCCACGCCGGCATATTCCCGCGTCCCTTTAAAATCGTCGTCCAAAACATGTCATTATTCTGGAGGATCGGATTCTGCTGTAGTGCCGGACCATATTCACCTTTGGCCAGCGCCCCGTGGCAGGCCTTGCAGTTTTTGTCGTACACGTCATACCCCTGGTCGGCTAGCCCGGATGGAAATTCCCTGTCCTGATAGTCGAGGATGGAGGCCATCTGAGAATTCTGCGAAACACCGGATTGGTCATCTTGTACACGTTGGTTACCAGCCGGTTGTGTGGAAGAGATTTCCGATTCCCCGGAGACCTTCAGCAGGGTCAGCATTCCACGAGGATACTTTCGATCGTCAGCCACATGGGGTACCACATGGCAGTGAAATAACCAGGTCCCTGCATGGTTAGTGACAAACTCGACGACTTTAATTTCCGCAGGTCCGATGGAGAGCACTCCGTTGGGATTGTCCCATCCGGGAATCCGAGGATTTCCGGCATTCACCTCTTCCCATTTATGACCATGAAGGTGCGGAGTATGAAATTCGAATCCGATATTGGCGAGGATCATACGAACCCGGTCACCCGAACGGGCTTTGAATGGGATATAACCAGGGGCAGAACGGCTATTGATCGTATGGGTATCGTAGTGGCCATCATCATTTGTGTCCCACTCGTCCCAAAATGTGACAAATTCCTGATCGACTTGAGGCCAGGTAGGATCTTCGACGACAAATAACCCATACATGCCATGATCCATATGGTTCGCTGTGTCGAAATGGCAATGATAGAGATAATAACCGGGATCTTCAGCCATCCATTCATACGTGTAGGATTCGCCGGGCATCTGGAGTTGCTCCCGTCCCATGGTTCGTTGACCATTTCCGTCCATATTAAACGGATGCACACCATGGAAATGCATAGTGTGAGGAAGTTGATGCGTGTTGGTGAAATGGACCTTGACCAGGTCGCCTTTGTTGACACGAATGACCGGACCGGGAACTGAAGGCTTTTCTCCTTCTAGGGCATAAGCCCAAACTGTCGCTTCCTTCTTGGGATCCTCTAGTAACGTAAGAGTCATTTCTTCGACTGTGATGGAAAATTCTTTGACGGGTATTTCTTTGGCGTAAATGATACGATCGTAAATTCCCGAAAACATGATCGAAAGAGTTATACCCACAATAAAAAGTTTAGGCGGTTCAAACAATTGTTTTTTCACGGTGTCCTCCCATTGGACTCGGTGGATTTTTCACGCGACCTGAATGCAAGGAATCGGCGCTCGACGATTTCCCGGTTTTGCCAGTAGCATCTGCACGTTACTGATAACGCGTTCCGTAAATCCCCCCTCGCAATAACAAAAATAGAATTCCCACATCCGGAAAAATTCCTCGGAGTAGCCCAGTCTGAGAATTTTCTTCCGGTTCCGGTACAGATTGTCGCGCCAGGCTTTCAGTGTCGTGACATAATGAGGCCCGATATCCTCAAGATGAAAGAGCCGCAGATCACTGGCTCGTGCGATAGACCCGCTCATGGCGGTGATGGAGGGAATACAGCTTCCCGGAAAAATGTACCGTTGGATGAAATCCACCGATCGTTTGGCGGCTTCGTATCGCTGATCGGCGATCGTGATGGCCTGCAACACCATCATCCCCTCAGGTTTCAAAAGCCGGCTGCATGCGCTAAAATAGGCATCGAAATACTGGTATCCCACCGCTTCGATCATTTCTAATGAAACCAGTTTGTCGTATTGTCCTGTGAGGTCCCGATAATCCTCGCATAGCACGGTGATGCGGTCATTCAAATTGGCTGCAGCCACCCGCTCACAGGCCAGATGGTATTGTTGTTGTGATATGGTGGTGGTCGTCACCTGACAGCCATAGCGGGTAGCCGCATGCAGAGCAAACCCGCCCCACCCGGTTCCAATCTCAAGAAGGTGATCGGTGGATTTTAATTCCAGTTTACGACAAATGTGGTCCAGGCGAGCCACCTGGGCCTCATGAAGCGTCATGGACGAATCCGGAAAGATGGCGCTGGAGTACATCAGGCTTTCATCAAGAAACAGGGCAAAGAACTCATTGCCGACATCATAGTGGGCTGAAATGTTCCGTCGGCTTCCTTTGGCCGTGTTCCGGTTCAGTCGGTGGAGGAATTTCTGGATGGGGATGGTGAACCAGGCCCATCTGCCATCCATGCCGTCCAGCAGTTCCCGATTGCATAAGAAAATGCGTATCAGGTCCGGAAGATTATCGATCTGCCAATAGCCTGCCATAAAGGCCTCTCCGGCCCCGATGGATCCACCAAACGCCGTATCAGTGTAGAATCGGGGATTGGTGACCGTGACGGTGACTCTCAGCGGGCATTGCGCCGTGACCCGGCCGAATCGTTGTTGAGTGTCTCCATCATGCAGTGTAATTTCCCCGTTGGTTATCCGGCTGAGCCGACTGAGGAGCGCGCGCCTGGCGAATGTCTCCAGAAATCTGGGTTTGGGAGTGGTGCCCGCCGAGATGGTTGACGGGATTGATAGGGATTTTGACGTCATAGGCTGTCTGCCGATCTGGCTCCTCCTTGTGGGTTTTGAACAATTTTTGAGGGGTGAGTAAAGATTGGCACGCGTTTAAGAAAAAGTTTCAAGGCCTGCCAATAAATCGCGCCCAGCACCTTCATGGGCATGAGGGGATAGCCGGCCAATTCGCGGGCGCAGCTCATCCCGTTGATGGGTTCACGCTCCAATATCAGTGTCGCGTCAAAGATGCTCCGGTTGTGCCGAAAGTTTTGCATATGCACTGATAGGTGCGTGTCCGGAATTCCGAATGTCCAATCATATTGAATGTCCATGGGCATAAATGGCGAAACATGAAACGCCTTTCCAAACCGGAAACGTAGGTGTTTGGTCTGTGTCAGACTCGAATGGCGTGTAAGGACATAGGCATGCCGTTCGTTCCATGGGGTGTTGGTGATTTCCGCCACGATCGTCTCAAGACATTGAGACCGGGCATCGAAGCAGTAATAAAAACTGACCGGGTTGAACGAAAACCCGAAATGTCGCAGATGCGTAAGGAGTCTGATAGGCCCATCAGGGGTATGTCCGGTTTCTCGCCGGATGTGGTCACGGACAGCTGTCTGCAGAGGAATTCCGGGATTGCCCAGATAGTCCCTTCGTTGAAATCTGACCGGTGCAGGGCCCTTCGTTGACCAGAACCAACGGCCCTTGAAGACGTTGTCGAGCTCATCGAGATCAAGATACGCATAACACACCGGATAATTGAACGAATGGGCTTTCGGTTCAAACCGCCGATGCCGTATCCGTCCGTGGTAAAGGCAACTCTGCATGATGCGTGGTCCTTTTGAAATGTTCCAACGCGTTCAGGGCACTCACGACGCCATCCTCGTGGAAGCCGTATCGCCAGTATGCCCCGCAAAAATATGTCCGGTTCGGGCCGTTGATCTCTGCCTGCCGCTGTTGCGCGCGGACACTGGGAATGGAAAAAATCGGGTGAGCATAGATCATGCGCTTCAGAATTTTGGCGGGGGAAATGTCCCGGCTGTTATTCAGGGTGACGCAAAATTGAACGGGGGCGCGAAGGCCCTGCAAAATATTCAGATTGTAGGTCACCGCAACCCGATTTTGTGTGTGAACCGGAATATGGTAGTTCCAGGCAGCCCAGGCTTGTCGGCGTGTGGGTAACATACCGGCATCGGTGTGAAGGACCGCCTCATTGTTCTGTGTGGCCATCGGCCCTAACACCTCTTCTTCCAGGGCCGTGGCATCGCTTAATAAACGAAGGGCCTGGTTTCCGTGCGTCGCAATGAATACGGTGTCGAAGCGCTCGGAAGATCCCTGCGCGCTTGTCACGGTCACATAGTCCCTGTTTCGTGTGATGCGTTCTACCGGGGTATTGGTGCGGATACGATCGCGAAAGGAAGCGGTCAGTTTTTTGACGTAGGTTTGGGAGCCTTTGCGAATGACATACCACGTCGGACGATCATTAATATTCAGCATCCCGTGGTTATGAAAGAACCGGATAAAGAACTGCGCGGGCATGGCCCACATCTGTGCAGGATCTGCTGACCAGATGGCCGCTCCCATGGGAATCAAATACCAATCAAGAAATTCTTTCCCGTAACCGGCCTGTTTCAGATAGTGTCCTAGTGTTGTGTTCATGTCCGGATTGGCGAGGCACTGGGGAGCCTCCCGATTAAAACGGAGAATGTCCCTGATCATTCTATAGAACGATGGCCGGAGCAAATTCCGCCGTTGAGCAAAAAGGGTATTTAACGTTGTCCCGTTATATTCCAGACCTGAACGATCACATTTGACGCTGAAGCCCATCGAAGAGGCTTGAGTCGGAACCTCCAGGTCCTTGAGCAGCCTGGTGAAGCAGGGATAGGTTTGGTGATTAAAGACCATAAACCCGCTATCAAGCTGATACCGTTGGCCCTCCCACGCGATCTCATGCGTGTGGGTATGTCCTCCCACATAATCATTAGCTTCAAAAACCGTGATCCGGTGGTGACGGCTGAGATAATAGGCCGCCACATTTCCCGCAATACCGGTTCCGATAATGGCAATGTTCACAGGCGGCTCCTCTGGATTGTCCGATCCAGCCCTGACAGGGGCTTTCCATAGGCGGATGCTCCGGCCTGAACCGGTGGTACATCAATTCCAAGGCATGGCCGTCGATACAGCCCACAGATTTTTGCCATGTTGTGGATCAGTGTCATCCTCACGTGTTCCTTTTCATGATCATCAATTCTGCCCAGCTTCCCACCGTTGTGGGACCCGTTGAATTTTTGAGAGGTCATACCCTTGGGTGGCAATAATCTTGAGCAGATGTTGATAATCCTCCTCAGGCAGCCGGGGAGTTCGGGCCATAATCCAGACGTAGTCCCGTTTGAGGCGGCCGATGATGGTTTGGCTGTAATCCGGATTGACAAACACGATTCGGTAGTCGGCTTTGAACGGCCAGAAAAATTGCATGTCCCACACGGCATAGGACTCCTGGTCCACAACAAATCCGGTCGGGCGGTATATCTTCTGTTGACCCTCGAATCCGCCCTGGCGAAAGGTAAAAGTGGTGGCGATGGTTCCATCGTCATTGAGTCGGTAGGACTCCACTGCGTTGAACGCCTCCGTCTCAATGAACGTTGGAATGTTGGCAATCACATACCAATCTCCCATAAAGCGCTCGAGATCGACCTCACTGGCGGTCTGAATGGGCGGTGGGCTGCTGCACCCTAAGAGACTTCCGAGCAGCCCACAGGCTATCAATGATGAGGTGTGCATTTTCCTCTTTCCCTACTGAAGTTCATAGCGCAACTTCTTGCCGTCTTTGGTGGTCGATTGTAGTCCGACCCACTCGTCGTCCATGGTATACCAGAGATCAATGGTAAACTTGTCACTTATAATACGGTGATGGCGGGTGGGAGTCGGCACTCCACGTAGTGAGAATGTTTCTTCCGCCACAATCTGAATTTCAACCGGCTGTAGTTCCCCCGTCTGCGAATTGAGCAGGCGACTGCTCTGAAACCAGGCTGGATTCCAGTAGGCAAAGGTTTTGATGCAACCCTCCAGGGTTTGTTCTCCATCGTGGGTGTGTAAACGCAATTTGCCACCCTTGGAGGTCCCTTCCACAAAAAACGATTCACCATTGTCACTCGTTTTGGCCCGAATCTCCTTGAGGCATTCCCCTTCCCAGACTTCAGCATTGGTGTGCCGGTAAGTATAAAACGTGATGAAAAAGTACTTCACATCAAATTCGGCCTCCACGTTGATCTGCGTGCGCGTACCTTTCGCGGATACCACAAAGCGCTGAAATCCGATTTCATCATCGTCCAGAAAGACCTTAAAGGCATAAGTCTTTTGGTTGGTGTCCTGGGCAGATCTGGCCATACCCATGGAGAAAAGAAAAAAGGTCATGAGTGTCAACCACAGCGGTGCACCTTCGATCATGTGGAACGTACCAATCATGATATTTCCTCCTGATGATCGGCGACGGGGTTCGCTTTTTTCTGAGGCCCTGGAATGAAGGCGTTGGTGCTCGCGATATATTCACGATAGCCTGGCCGTCGATCCACAATAGTTTCCTCGAGCATCGTCACACCGGAAAATTTCAGCAGTAAAAAAGTTAACAGGATGGGTGAGAGAATCGACCACCAGGCGCCGGTCGGGATCACGAAGAGAAAGAATCCCCACCAGATCAGGCATTCGCCGAAATAATTAGGGTGGCGTGTATAGCGCCACAATCCTTGATTCATCACTTTGCCTCGATTCGCGGGATTCATCTTGAAGCGAGCCAGCTGCCAATCGCCCACCGATTCAAAGACCATCCCGATTATCCACAAGGCCACGGCCAGAATATCGAAGATGCTGTAGTCAAATGGCACGGTTAAGGCGACCCACAATGGCATGGAGATGATCCAGGCCAACACAGCTTGAAACACAAAAATGATCCCGAGGCTTTTCAGCGCAAAGTTTGGCTCATACTTGTGACGAATGGCTTGATACCGGGCGTCCTCGGATTCGCCCCAGTTTCTCCAGGTGATATACACCGTCAGCCGGAGGGCCCAGAATAGGACGAGAGTGAGCACCAGGGAGGAGCGATTCCAATAGGGCTCAACGCTGCTCGAATAGATCAAGGCAGCCGCGAAGATCATGACGGCCCACATACTGTCCACGATGCTGACGTCCCGTTTGGCGAGGCTGATCAGCCAGGTGATTCCCGCCAGGACAAGAGTTCCGATCAGGCCGGAAAGGTAGATGGAGAAGGTCATATGGTGCTCTCCTTGAGGCTTGGTGCAAAGCCATCAAAGCGTGTGGATAGTGCCATCAGAATGGGTGTGATGATGGCCCAGCCGATGGCCAGGGCGATCAATGCCGCGTTTTGGTTACCAAACTCGAGGGCTCCCAACTGGTGTCCTCCATAATAGGCCAGTGGTCCTCCAATGCTTCCGGCAAGTGCAGCTAAGAACCAGCGCCCCCTCAGCCAGCGAAGTGAGACATTCAACAGGGTTGCAAAGAGTCCCCACATGAGCACGATCCAGTATGGGGCGGTGTGTGGGATGAGGATGCCGGAGGAGTAGTGCAGCCAATCGAGCCACACGAGCATGCTGTCCCACACGGCCCCAATAACCAGGACGATCATAACCAGTTTGAATTCTGCTTCAGCCGCCGGCGCACTGGACAGGTGAATAGCCATAATGACTAAAGCCATGAGTGCCCCCATCCACGGGCGTTGCCCGGCTCCGCTGAGTACGCAGGCGAACCAGCCGATCTGAAACAGGAAAAGGTTGTAGAGAGTCCTAACCATGCATGTTCCCTTCAGGTGAGGTCGCCCTTCTCAAAAAGATAATGGCTGACCCACCATTCCTGCCCCTCACGATGGCCGAATAATTCGGCACAGGCCATAAAGAATATCCGCCAGCGGACCCACCAGAGGCCCGCATTCCGTTTCCCATAGGTCTCGAGAAATAGGGGCCACAAGGATTCACGGTGGAGGTCCATGTTTCCCAGCCAGGCGTTAGCCGTTCGTGCGTAATGTGTGCCGGCCCATCTCCATTGGGTCACGAGTCTGAGCGGACTCTGAATGGCCAAAGGCAGATCATCACTAGGCATCATGCCTCCGGTGAAAAAATAACGGCTCATCCAGTCACTCTCGTCCCGCACTTCAAATGTATACGGGACGGCCCGATGCACGAAGATGTGCATGAAGAAACGCCCGTCAGGCCTGAGCCAGTCGTGAATCCGATCAAAAAGATGAGACCAATTCCGCATGTGCTCGAACATTTCCACTGACACCACGCGATCGAATTGACTGTGTTCAATGTGAAATGTATTCATGTCGCACGTGACCACGTGAATGTTGCGCAATCCGCGTTGTCGTGCCTGAGAGTCGATATATGCTTTTTGTGAATGAGAGTTTGAGACTGCCGTAATGTGACTGTGCGGATAATGGGCTGCCATCCAGAGCGACAGAGATCCCCATCCACAGCCCAAATCCAGGATGGATTGTCCGTCATGAAGATCAGCATGCGCACATGATTCCCCGAGGGCAGACTCTTCGGACTCTGAGAGCGACTCGACCCCGGAAGGCCAGAACCCGCTGCTGTACTTCATGTGAGGCCCCAGCACCCGGTAAAAAAATTCCGGGGGAACCTCGTAGTGTTGAATATTGGCCTTATCAGCGTGGATGGCGATATCGGAGCGAGACATGGTTGCAATAAACGCGGTCTTCAGTGAGGCCAGCTCTTCCACATTCTTGTGGGAAATCTCATGTAATCGTTGGCGAACCAGATGCCGTATGCCACGACGAATGAGAAGATCTGGTGCCCAATCACGATTAGTAATGGAAAGTGCTAGTTTCATTGCGAGGGACATGATAAATTTTTACCCCCTGTGCAGGTCTGGTGGTGACCTGAAGCTCGACGATTCGGATATCAGAAAACCGGGGCTCCGAGTTGGGTTCCATGCGAGATCGTTGAAAGCCCGGCGTGAAGGCGATGAGAATTCCCACGATGATGGGAGCCATAATGCCCTGTCTCACATACATTCCAGTTCGTGTTGCCATTTTTCTCATGGAATGTTTTCCGTCATTTTGAAACGATTTAAAAGTTTGACCCATTAAGATGTAAATAAATTTTCATACAAATCATTTCTGAAGTCTTGGTTCATTTCCCTCTATCGCTATATTACGTATCCGACTTCCCTTCATCCACCTAAACTTTGACAAACATTAGACATTGCAAGCGAAAGAATGTAAATCCATCTCATGATCATTCCAAAAATGATGTACAAGATGCTGAAATAATTATGAAATTAGCAACTTGAGCTTCATGCGCTCCTGACATTTCTACCTTAATTCTTGCATTGACGGGGGTGAGTGAAAACCGGCCATGAGGATTTGGCCATGATTCTTTCCATGGATTATTCCGTCATGGATCAAACGCACTTGGCCCTATGCGGTTCTGTTGGATGAAAAGTTCTTTTTTAATAGATATCCTCCACTTCAGGTCAATCGCCGGATCCATGTGCTAACAAGGTGAAGAGGGTTTAGACGCTCATCGTCCCTTTACCCCTCTCACCTTCGCCTTTTGAGCTTTGACGAGGGATTTTGGAATTCCTATTGTTCTTCAGATGAATAGCAGGAGTGGATTTACAGGCAAAATCTTTGATACTGAATGGTAGGGTTCTGGAATTGTGAAAAGAGAAACCATGAGCATCTGGTTTAAATTCCTTTCAAGGCATGGCGATGCTTTTAGAGAATTGGTATGGAGTTTATATCCTAATTTTTATCCGTCAGTCTCAGAACTCAATGAGGTTTTTTCAATCTATTCAATAGAAGCTTCTGCATGTCCCAATGTGGCCTGGAGTGACCTGAAGCTGTTAGCTTTTTTAAGCTCAGTAGCTTTTTTTATATTCCTGGGACGGTCCAGAAGTGTTGACCGGTCGGGTTGGCTCCTGATTCATTTAACGCTCAATACCTTAGGGCAACGCTGAGAAATTTCACGGAAATGGCGGTTTAAGGTCTTCCGTGTACCTTTGGATTTCCCCAAAATTATTTGAAAAATTTGGTTAAAATTTTTGAGCAGTTTGATTGGTTAACTGAGGACATCAGATTTTCCTCTGATGTCCTCTTCGTGGTGCCCTTCGGCTAGTGAGTTTTTTCAGCCTTCTTAAGATCCTGGTCATCAATGTATTTGAAGACAAAATACATAAGGATTCCCGCTAACAGTCCAAATGGATACAGAGCATACATGGGGCCCTCCTTTGGTTGAATGCCAATGGAGAAAGACCGATGATTTGTCCATCATTCTCTAAAATGTTTTCATATGCGAAAATGTTTCGAAAGTCATCTACTCTTTGTCCATAGTTCATCTAAACACTCCAGGATCGCCCGGTCAAAGGAAACCGGTTGAAACCTTAGACGGCCTCTTCATGAAACCTCTGGCCATCCTGGTGTAATTTTTATGAGGCACGGAGCGGTGAACAATCAGAGGAAAATAGTCCCGAGGAGGATCAATCTTTATTTTTGAGGAGGAGCAAAGTTCAAGGGACGTTTGTTCAATTGTAATGTTCTGCGCAGGAATCTGTCAGGAAAACAAATGAAAACGTATTTCACACAGATCTGGTTGTCCCCCTCTTCAAAACTAACGCGGGCTGAGAAGCTGCCGCCTTCCCTTGCCTTGCGCCGGATCATCTGGCTCTCATCAGACTGGATGTTCATTCTCGCATATGCTCCGAGGCTGATCGAACGAGCGGAAAATTATGGATGAGGGACGAAAATGATTCACGGGCAAAAAGAAATCGTGTGTGAACTGCGCGTAGTGTCATGGTAATAATGGAAAACCAGTGAGAGGTTTAGTCATAGATTTACAAAGCGCCAGTTCCATGAACGCAATTCCGGACTTCTCCTTTCTGGGCGAATTGCCGGGGAGTGTGCTCAGAAGCCCCATCGGAGTCATTGAGGATAAGCACCCGCAAGATGGAATTTAAAAGGTTATCAGGGAATGTTCGCCCCATTAAAATCTGGAGCTATCTTGCCCTCCTTGGAGAAAACATGTGGATTACGATGCCAAATCAGAAAATGCTTTCAACGCTCGCTCCCTGGAATCGCTGAGTGCGACGATCGGTAGAGGATAATCTTCTCCAAGTTGCACACCTGCCTTTAACAACACTTTTTCTGGCGCTTCCCATGGATTATGGAGGTATTGGTCCGGCATTTTTGTTAATTCGGGAATAAACCGTCGAACATATTTGCCATTTTGATCAAACTTTTTCCCCTGCGTGACGGGGTTGAAAATTCTGAAATACGGTGCGGCATCGGCTCCACAGCCTGCGATCCATTGCCAGCTGGCACTGTTGTTGGCAAGATCGGCATCAACCAATGTATCCCAGAACCAATCCTCCCCCAGATGCCAGTGCAACATAAGGTTTTTAACCAGAAACGATCCGACAATCATGCGCACGCGGTTATGCATGTAACCCGTTTCCCACAGCTCCCGCATGCCGGCATCCACGATGGGGTAACCGGTTTGGCCTTGTTGCCATCTTTTCAGAGATTTCGGGTCCCTACGCCAAGGAAATTTATTAAATTTCTTTTGCAGATTTTTTCGGGGTAGGTCGGAGAAATGGAAGAGCAGATTGTGGGAAAACTCTCTCCATCCCAGCTCACTCAGAAAGGTTTCCCCGTCTTTCCGCCACCCTTCCGTGCCCATGCGTTGTTTGGCGGAATACCATACCTCATTTGGTGAGATTTCTCCGAAATGCAGATGCGGCGATAGTCGGGAGACATTATTTTCAGAAGGATAGTTCCGGCCTTCTTTGTAGTGTTTAAGGCCGTTTTTGAGAAATGCCTTCAGTCGGGCCTGCGCCCCGTTTTCCCCGGGCTTCCAATGGTTCATAAATTTTTTGTGCCAGGGAATGGCCGGCAGCAGTTTTAAATCTATCAGTGCTACACCTCTGTGTGTGGATAGCCTTAAATCTTTTAGGGCCTTTGAGGGGCGGCGGGGTTCATTGCCCTTTCCGAGACATCCCTTTTGATAAAAGGGCGTGAACACCTTATATGGAGTGCCGTCGCTTTTGAGCGCCGTTTGGGGTTCAAAAAGGAGGGCCCCGTTAAAGGTGTGCACCTCTATTCCTTTGGTCTGCAATGTCTCTTGAATGTGGGCATCGCTAGAGATTCGCCAGGGCTCGTAACACCGGTTCCAATAAATCGCTTCTGCGCCTGTCCCTTTGATGACGTCCAACAGTATGTTTTGTGCCGATCCTGCCTTGAAGCAAAGTTTGCCACCCAAAGCTTCGTTCAGTGCCTTGAGACTTGCATGCAACCACCACCGGCTGGCCCCGCCTAACTTCCACTCTCCGCAATTTTCCTCATCCAGTATAAATAACGGGACGATAGGATGCCCCGTTTGATGGGCGGCCAACAGTGCCGGATTGTCCCTGATGCGTAAATCCTGCCGAAACCAGACGACGACTGGGGAGGTGTCTGTTGTCATGCCTGAGTCCTTGGCCACGCCCTATACAGAAATAGCCTCAATTCCAGGCCCTCTTTCATGGTTTTCTTTATGCGAGCTGGTTGTGTGGGACCATGAATGACTTAATTGACCGATCAAGCATTTTCATTTTTTATGGGAGCTTAATTATTTTTTTGATGTCAGATTACTCCTTTGCCATCTGATAATCAAAAACCGGTTCAAAGACAAGCCCTTCCGACGTGACGTCTATCAGAATAATGATAATGTCACTCGGAACCTGGTAGTTCAAAACGGGCTTGATGTTTGAGAAAGAAGTACTGGATGCAAAGGCTTTTTTGAGGCGCTTTCTGGATAAACTGATGGCGTGTGGATTGCCGCTGAGGCCATAATGCATGACATGCTCCTGTTCTCCTATTTTCATCTGTGAACTCTGATAGGCAATGTCCAAGTCCCCACCCATCTGTACATGGATCACGCTTTCATAATTCTTCGTTTTATCAAATGTGAATTCCCAATGACCTAATGCAGGGCGGAATCGGGCATTGATCTGATTCCACCACCATGGGAACGACCTGTAGTTCTACAGTGGAACCGCCCTTGGTGACCGTAAAAACGCCATTGGGTGGATATGTTTCCCTGAGGGCCATACCACTCTGCTGGCTCGTTGGGCCTGTTCTGCTGGAACTCTCAGCTGTTATTCCTCCCGCGTAAATCGATTCTCTGGCGTAGACTGAACCTTGGGTGGTGATTAAAACCCTGACCGTGTTGAGTATGACGGAGCTCTTACTGACCGGCTTTGCCAGCGGAAACGGCACGCCAGCAAAAAAGACAACGTAGAGGGCTGAGAGAACCAGAAAATTTTTTCTCATCAACATTCCTGAGGGTTATTGTCTTGCCTGGTCAGGTGAGAAAGTGAATTATTCCAAGAGCTTAAATTTCCACCCGGTTGTTCTTTTCTTTAGGCGAATCGTCTGAGGACCGATAAAAAGGCCTTTGGGCTTTCAGAAACACAACAAATCCAACAAAACCCACAATGACCAGCAACACCCCGAATAGTTCGAGATTTTCCATGATGGTCTCCTTTGGTAAAAATGTATTCTGTGCATTTATGATGAGATCGGGACGTTTGCCCTTTTTTCCTTAATGAGCACCTTTTGAAAAGAACGATCTTTTCGTCCAAGGGTCGCTTCGTCTTCGATGGCTTTCAGGAAATCTTCCGAACCATGCACCGGCGCATAACTCATGGTGACGATGACGTCCATCGAGGGGGCATCCGCCGGAGTCGGAAAGCTGAATTTCTCGACCCGTTTTTCTTCAGGCTTCAACGATGTATCCTTCAAGATTTTGACGGCCTCAAAATCAAACACGGTTCGGGCACCCTCTGGATCGATATACATGCGCTCATAAACACGTTGCTCCCCATACACTTTGTTGAGATTTTTCCCGAGAATGGTCAGGTCGAGCACGATGCGAGACCAACCAGGGTGGGGCAGGGGCAGATTGTGAGGAACCAGGCTCTGAATGGTCACTTCCACTTCGGACAACTGACCTTTTACATGGGCCGCAAACTCCAATTCAACTGCATTGGCCCTCACTTTCCCAAAGCGTCCCGGAAAACTATGATTTGCGATTCGCCTGGATGGTTCCCCTGTGGCCGATTCACCAAATGCCTCCGGCATATGACAAGACTGGCATGTTTTTCCATTCTGTTCAGCCTTGGTCTCTTTCCAGTTTCCCAACCAGTCCGAATCTGGGATGGTGCCGGTGAGAGAAGGAAGAGATTGGTGACAGGTCACGCAATATTGAGACTTTGTATACAGTTCAAGCTTTTGCGAATCATGAGCAAGATTTTTTTTGGGATTGTCATAACCCCCAAAGAGCGTTTTGCCTAACGAGAAAATTGGACGAGGGGGACGGACCCTGGAGTCGACCTCGCTAATAAGATGGCATTGTGAACATCCGACTCCGTCAATCTGCGGATCTTTCGATTTGACTTCCTCAACAAACTCCTGAAACAGGTGCCCGTATTTCAAAATATGAGGAGCATGGCACTGAAAACACATTCTTTGCTGGTCCGTTGTCGCTTTTTGAAGATAACGGTCCAGGGTAACTCGAAAGGGCGCAGTTTCAATAGATCGGGATTGTGCGGAGGACTCCCATTCTTCAAAAGCACGCAAATGGCATCGCTGGCATTTGTGGGACGGCGGAAAGGCTTTTTCCAGTGGCTTATCCGGAACGCCGGAAGTATTGCCGGCCAGAGCCTCTGGCCAGATTATCTGGTGAAATGAAGTCATAGCATTGATCATCAAGATTCCGAAGATGATCAAGACTCCCAAAAAGAACGCCTGTTTCCCTCTACAGATGACGCAAAGCCGGTTCATGTTTTTTTCAATGGATGGGGAATGGTTTCCAAGGTTATCGTGCGAAAAGTCAGGAGATGGGGAGAAGTATATTGTTCAATAATTTGTAACGCCTCATTTCGCTGCTTTTCATCAGGCAAGGTCGCCACATAGCCTCTCTGTAATTCTTCTCCGGGTTTCGGCATAAGCGTAAAGCTCATTGTGGCCTCGATGAACGCCGGAGTGGAGCCTTGCGGGAGCTGAATATTGAAGGGGATATGGCGGGTGATACCGCTATTGACCAAGGGTTGTGGTATGGGTCCTCTTAATAATTCTTCAAATGAGCGCCCGAATATTTTGGCCTCTTCACCAATGATAGCTCCTGCCTGGTCCTTCACCATAACTTTTACGATGAATTGCTTGAGGACAGGATCCCCTCCTGGGAACATGTGTATCAGGCTGCCGTTGGGTACATGCAGTGTACCCTGAACCGAGAAGGTGGTCTGTGTGATTTCGATTTCGAGGCGCGATGTCCATTCCGCCTGCACGTTGCGATTACTCAACATGATTCCTGGCGCCACAACTCCCTGAAACCAGTGGCGAGCCAGGGATCTTGAGTGCGTCCCACCCTTGTCCGTGGAGCTGCCATAAGATTGTTCCATGTGACAATTTTGGCAAACCAGATCTTTTAGAATGGCTCCGTTCAGATGTGGTTGTGTAACATCCTTGACCTTGCTGAAGTGGCAGGAGGTACAGAAATTCGCTCCTTTATAGATCTCCGCCTTTTGTGATTGATGGGCCAGATTATCCTTTGCATCATCGTACGGGCCGAAAAATGTGGATCCAGGAGCAAGTTGAAATGCCGGATAGGCATCAGTCTTTCCCCCTGAGGCATGAATGAGATGGCAGGAGGCACATCCAATGCCTTCCACTGTGACGTGTTTCGGGCCTTTCATGACTTGGTCAATAATCCGATCTGCATGTTGGGGGAAGACGGTGACGGCTGGAACATGGCAGGTCAGGCATTTTGTTCGTTGTTCTTGTGAGGGAGAAGTCTGGAGCCACAAACCAAGCACAGTCCTGAAGACAGGAGACTTCAGGGCCGTGCCATGCAGCAGCCCTCCATCCATTCGTCCAAATGACAACAGATCCTCGCTACGTTCCCTCATACCCTTCCATTCTTCAAAATGGCGTTCATGACATTGCCTGCACTGGCTTGAGGGGATAAAGAATTTCTCAATTTCATCAAGCCAGATGAGATCCTCTTTCGATTCTCCCTTATTCTCGGCCCACCCCGGACTGGGAACAAATTCCGCTGCAATCAACAATAGAGCTAACACGAACAGTAAGATGAAATGAATGTTGGTGAGTCTCCTGGTGTTGAGCACAGGCATACCCTTGAATTGCCTGGTCTGTGTGAGGGCTTGGTCGGCAGCATCGTTTAGCCTATGCTTTCGCTGGAATTTCATCACTTCCTATCATATCGTGCATTTAAGGAACTCAAACAATCAAAATACTCAATCCTTCGACAAATAACTGCGGTGGGCTCATTTGTATGTTGGATGGGTACAGAATTCTGCCAGACCTTCGGCCTTTCAGTCCCGAGATAAAAGTCCATAGTTTCTTTGGAAATTCTGATTTTTCCATGCCATCCGGTCGGTCCTGGTCAGGCCCATCCATGCAGTTCCATAAGATCCGGAGCTGGATGACGGCCAGCTATCCGAGTGGGTGTAAATGGTACTAGGCAAACTCCACTTTAACGTGAACACCTTTTCCTCAATCCATAGTGTTTTGAAATTTATAATTCTTTCTTCAATCAATTCGACATCCCCCGAATCATTACCTTTCAAGCATTTCTCCGCAAACCGGGCAACGGTTTCTTGGTCCACCTCTAGACGTCCACTCGATGGAGCATCACTCCCTTTTTCCAGCCCGGCATGGCTATGTGTGGTGACAGTCATTAACACGGAAAGGAGAGATTTGAAATCTCAAATAGGGCAAAATTATCCAACATTGGACAAACATTTAGTTTTGACCATTCCTCAGATGTTATTATGACGACGAAATGTCAAAATAATACTCAGTGGTCAAATGCATTCATATAAAAAAAGGAAAGGAATCCTTTAACCACATGCGTTTTATTGATAGGGCCTTAAGAGGAGTGATCATTTTCCTTATGGGGTGGTATGGCGGATGCAGTCTACCGGAGCCACCACAAACCTCTGAGTCTATCCCTCCTGTCTACGCAGATTTACACATGCCGGGGGGCTGGTGGACCGACGCCGCAATTATTAATGATGGTCGTCAATTGTACCTGGGTTTAAATAAATCAAACGTCAACTGCGCACAATGTCATGGTAAAAATGGCAAACCCGTGATGACCGCAGCTTTGAGCTTCCTCGATGTGGATAAGATGGAAAGTTATTCGGACTCCCAGATGCTGTGGCGAATATCGGAGGGACTACCCTACAGCTCTATGGGAGGCTTTAAGGATAAGCTCTCTCGAGATGAAATTTGGAAAGTCATCGCCTTTGTGAGCACTTTGGGAATGAATGGTCGGGAATATGATCCCATTGCGAAAGGGTGGGTTCCCTCAGGGTGAGTCAGCCATGAAGTTCGGTACACACAAAAAATGGAGATCTTTTCCCAGGCTTATGTGCATGATTTGTGTAAATCAAAAAGTAGCGCAAATAACAAATGAAACCAAATGTTGGCATCATGAAATTCGCAATCAAAAATTTATAGGAGATTGAACGGCTTGGCTTTCCAACTCCTACATGCGATATCTGAAGACCCATCACTCTGACGGGATCATTGCAATGCAAAGGTCCCAGGTTCCAAATTGTTCACTGGATGTCGGAAGTTTCCTATCACAAAAAGGGGTTCCTAGATCTTATCGCCGAGCACATTCCTGCTGTCGGACTCTCTGCCCATGGGAATTTTCTGAATGCGAAAAGGTTACCGCGGTGCAAGAGAAGGCTGGAGTTCCAAAGCCACAGAATGTGCTGGATGTCTGCCGGAAGAGCTCGAAGTGCCCTTTTGGTCCTGCACGGGGACACTGTTCCTACTTTTGAAAATGCTGAGCATCATGGTTCGTCCGCTCCCTTCTTCAAAGGAAGGCAGGTTCACGCAATAACAACCTGGATGCTTACCGGTTAATTAGAATGACAGGCATTGTTCCTTCTACTAAGCCTGTTGAATTTTATAGGGGGTAACGATGAGCTCATCGCCAGTTAAGCAAGACGCCAATGTGCCGGTTTATCTTGTGGTCGGGGGAAGTGGGGGAATTGGTTCGGAGGTCTGTCGCAAACTACCTAAGAAACAGGCGAAAGTTGTGGCCGCCTCCCGTAACCAGGAAAAACTCTCAAGCCTCTCAGCTGAGACAGGCGTGGATCCTGTGGTCCTTGACGCCACGTCGCCCCTACAAGTTAAGCAATGTTTTGATCAAATCGTCGAGCGCTATGGCCATATCGACGGAGTGGTTAATTGCGTGGGGTCTCTTCTTCTCAAGCCTGCTCATTTGACGAGTGACAAGGAGTGGGATGCCACAATACTCAACAACCTGCATTCCGCCTTTTATGTATACTTCGCGCAGCTGCACGAGCCATGATGAAGAGCGGAGGTGGTTCGATTGTGTTGATCTCATCCGCTGCGGCACGGGTAGGCCTGGCCAACCATGAGGCCATTGGCGCTGCCAAGGCCGGCATTATCGGGTTAGGTCTGTCGGCAGCGGCCACGTATGCCTTTAAAAACATTCGGGGTCTGTTGAAAAAAGCCGCCAGCGGCGTTCTCGCCATTTTTCCGTGCTCACGTACTACGCGTACGCTCCGCGCGTAAAAACGGCTGCGGCCTTGCTGGACGGACTTTTTTGAACCGACCCGGAGCCGTTGATGAGTAATCTAATCCTGGGCAAATTTGTCCTTGTTAATCTTAATTATTCAACACTCCCATTCGGGTAAATATTATCGCACCAGGTTTGGTGCGAACACCCTTAACTGCGGGCCTTACCACCAACAATGCCACATTACAGGCATCAACAGCGAAGCATGCGCTTGGAAGAATAGGAGAACCATCTGATGTCGCTGCAGGAATCGAATGGTTGCTTGAACCCCAACAGAATTGGATTACAGGGCAGGTTTTGGGAATCGATGGTGGGTTAGCCATGGTGCGTCCACGTGGCAGTTTTTGAATGACAGTAAGCGGTAGCCGGTTGTTCTGTTTGATTTTTGGGTTAGAAAGTCTTTCCTCTCCGCGGCAGTCTGGTTGCAACTTTAGGATTTTTCAGTGGCCCCCTATGACTTACCAGAATGCAGTGCCCGGTTCGCCTTTAAAGGGACCGAGGATTTTTGAGGTGATCCACCCGCCATAAAATTCACCAGACTGTGGTTGGACCTTTTGCTTTCCCACATAGCAGGCATCTACCTTCCTGGGATAAAATGCCAGATAATTGGAAATATTTTCAAATCCTTCCCCGGGATGCGGGTAACTCCATGCGGCATCCTGCGCCATTCGTTTCCCAATCTTAATTGACCAATAACGCGCCCTTCCCTTCCACTCGCATACGGTTTGCCTTACGCTCAGCATCAGGTACGCGATTCGGACATCAGTGGGGGGAAAATAATATACCGGAGGAATTCCTGTTTCGAGGACCCGATAGCCCAGGGTTGTTTCAGCCAAGACCAAACCACCAAACTCAACTCTCATTTGCTGATGAACCCGCTGCAATTTGGGTGGACGGGGGTAATTCCAAACAGACTCTTGGCCTCGCTTCGGGATCTGGATTTCCGGATGTTGTTCAAAAATGAGTTTTTGCATTGTATTGTCCTAAGATATTACAGAACAGATTTACATCATTTCTGAAGTCTTTCCATGGTGTTTTATCCTCATTGCCGAACAAGAATTCCACGGTTATAAGCATTTTCCTGGAATACGTTCTCCCATGTGGAAGTAGAGGAATGAGAATTTCTCAAAAATCAATTTCTATCCTGTATGTTGACCGCAATCTGATAGCCAAACAAAATTGTTGTCCTACTTTCTTAACTTTATCAGTGATTTGTAGAATCTTGAGCCCCTTACTTCATTTAACTACACCAGTCACGGACTCTCCAAGGAGAACATCAAAAACCCTAGACAATTCTGTCAGGTCTCATGTGTTGACGAAGGATCTCTGTCGAAAGGAAAAAACAGCTCATCGAGAACGGGATAGGCGGTGAATTAGAATGAATGCAGAACAGGTGGTCGACCACAGGTTTAGGGAAAAAATCAGGCAAACTTCCGGTGAAAATGAAATGTGACGTCGGAAGCATGCCAAGGATTCCTGAATGGTATCGGGAGGTGGGAGTGACGGGACACACTGATTGCGGGAGAGCAGGGGAGAGTGGATGGTCGAGGATTAAATGGGAGTAAAGACTGAAGAGGCTGAAATACAGAAATACCCAAGGACCGAGTAAGCTGTTGGCTATTTCTCGTGAGAGCTGCGTGGCGGGAAACATGCAGCGGTGAGTATATAAAAAACTTCAGGGGATATGACAGCAGGCTCGACCGGCCTATGGTTGTTGAAAAAGGGCAGATACACCTCATTAATCACTATAGATTATCCGGCTCACTCCAGGTGAGCCGTCTTTCGATGAGCCAGTAGGTGATACCCAAAGCCAACACGACCGCAGCGGTTCCAAAAATATAGGGCGGGGTCATTTCTTTAAAATCGAATATGATTACCTTTCTGGCGATGGCCATTAATGCGGTCGCCACGACTAATTTAATGTGTATGACATCTTTGCGGATATAGAGAGTAATGTTAATGAAAATTTCTATGGCAATGAGTACGGCTAAAAAGGCGCCAAATGTGCTGACGATATCCCGAATGTTGAATGTGGTGAAACTCGGGGAGATCAGTTTTGAATAGATGATATAGACGACATCAACCACTCCCCAGAGAATCGTAAAGACCATCAGCACGGCTAATACTCTGACTGCAGCCCGAATGGTCTGATGGAGGACTTGAATGAGACGATCTTCCTGATCAAGGGACAATTCCTCCTGCCCGATTTTTCTGATTCGGTCCTTGCGGAAATGGTCCATCAAGGATTCCACAATGCTCCCGTGGCTTCCCAAGAATGCCGTGTTGAAGTCTTTTTCCGATAGCGTTTCGAGTCCCTTGACGGCTTGAAAATCATCTTCGGAAACCCGTTTAAACCCCATGCTCCAATCAGAATATTCCCGGCGTTCGATGGTTTTTTTCTTGAGCACGTGAAAGTCGGTATGGCGTGGGTCCCGTTTGATTTTCTCAATCAACGCATTGACCACCTTTTCTTCGCCCTCCATGATTTGGATAAAGGTTTTGTTTCCATACAGCAG